>CAZYJH010000015.1:0-16720 GCA_964647775.1 uncultured Candidatus Bathyarchaeia archaeon | reverse complement strand
ACATCTAGGCGAGAAATATGAAACCGCATGTAACCCTCGTGAATCCGCCATACCCCCCGAATGCACACCAGCACATTCCTTTCCCTCAGCTGGGTATGGGCTACTTAGCTGCTATTTTAGAACAAAACGGGTACACCGTTGACGTTGTAGACTGCCAAGCCCTCATGATCTCCCTTGACGAATTCAGAAGCGAAATCAGTAAACGTAAACCTGACGTTGTTGGAATAACCTCCATCACCCTCACGTACAAGTCGGCGCTGCAGATAGCAACAATAGCCAAAGAAGTGCATCCGAACTGCTTAACTGTTCTTGGGGGTCCTCATGTGACGTTTTGGGACGAAAACGCACTGCAAGAGTGCCCATCTGCTGACATCGTTGTCCGTCAGGAGGGAGAATACACGTTGCTGGAGCTGGTGCAAAGACTGGAAGCAGGCAAACCCCTTCATGATGTTATAGGCACAACCTGCAGAAAAGACGGAAAGATTGTGAAGAATCCGGCCCGACCCTTAATAGAAAACCTTGACGACCTTCCTTTTCCTGCCCGTCATCTCTGGCCTCTTGAGCAGCTTCGAAAACTTGAAGACATCTTCTATCTAACAACCAGTCGAGGCTGCACCTCTTGGTGCGACTTCTGCGCAGCTGTTAGAATGTTTGGGCGACGATACCGGATGCGAAGCCCCAAAGGCATCGTGGACGAGTTGGAGTATCTCAACAAAACCTACAATGCGACCAAGTTTACGTTCTGTGATGACGCCTTTACTATAGATCAGGGTAGAATCGAAGAACTGTGTAAAGAGATCAAAGACCGAAACTTGAAGATAGTGTGGAACTGTGGAACACGGGTGGACAAGGTTACAAAGGAGCTGCTCATCAAAATGAAGGATGCAGGCTGCGTTTCCGTGTGGTTTGGAGTGGAGTCCGGTTCACAAGAGGTCTTGGATGTTATGCATAAAGGAATCTCCACTTCACAAACGATCACCGCCATTGGATGGGTAAGAGAACTTGGGTTAACGCCCGTTCCGAACGTGCTCCTCGGCTATCCAGGCGAAACCACGGAGACCGCTTGGCAGACCATCAAGTTTGTTCAAAAAGTAAGCCCTGACAATATAGCTTTCTATAACATAGCTACGCCTCTCCCAGGAACGCCCATGTATGATCAAGTCAAAGAAAATGGTTGGCTAAAAGTAACCGACTTCGACAAATATGACTGCAAGACACCCCTCTTTGAAACGCCGACCATGAGCATGAAAGAGTTGGCGGAAATCAGCGAAAAGGCTTTTCAGAGCTTCTATCTGCGTCCCCGTTACATTCTTCACATGTGGGCTAAAGGTTGGATGTATGGCGTTTCGGCAACACGAATAGCGTTTAAGTACTTCGTTAGAGCAACAAAATCCAAAATTGGCATTACTTAATTCATGTTTTTACTGTATGAGTATTCCAGATTAGCCTCTACAGACTCCAGATTTGCTGAAATCAATCTTCCATCAACTGACTTTTCTAATTTTTGTCTCTAAAGTTCCTCAATGAACCATAAGAGCTGGTTCTGTTGTCTGTAAATATCTTTGTAGCTTTTAACATGGACTTGTCCAAAAGCTTAAATTTAGGTTCTAAGAGACCTAACGACCATAAGAGGTTATAGAAAATGGTAAAAAAACCTTCTGTTAAAGCTCCAATGACAAAAGATTTGCTGATGAAATATACCTTTATTGCTCTCGCTGTTCTCGCAGCTATATCTTGCATTTCATTTGGTTTAGACTCGCTTATAATATCTATAGTCGCGGTTTTAGTTGCTGTAGCTTGTGATTATCTGCTCTCGATGATAATGGGAAAAAAGGGACCCCTGAATACATGGTCTGCAGCTGTCTTCGGCTTAATCGTTGCCTTGTCATACACTTTAGGTGAAGCCCCAGCGATGGCTACTGAACAATTCTCAATACTGGGTGGTCCTGGTATTGACAAATTCCTGTATCCTGCTTTAATTTCGGCTCTCGGATTGATTGTTTTCAAGAAACTTCAAGGATTGGCTGGACGAAAATACGTTAATCCCGCTGCAATCGCTAAACTTATTGTTATCGGCTTAGTTCTGGCGCCTAGTTTTGCTCTTATACCTGCAGATCACATCGCTGTAGATTTGACAAACAAAGCCATTCCGAATCCATGGGGTGAAGGAGTACTCCAACCAATGAGCACCGAAATTTTCGGTTCAACTATGATATCATGCTATGGAAATCCAGCCTTGGATCCTATGAATCCCTACGTCTATGGCTCGTATGATAACCCCACTCCCGATGTTCTTTTCACCATGTTAGTGCAGAAGTATCACGGTTGGATAGGCGGCGTTTCTAGCATCGCTGTGATCGCAGTAGGACTAGTCCTGTTTGCTCTTCTTCGTGGATATATCAAATGGAGAGTAACTGTAGCTTACCTAGTAGCCACTACGCTGTTTTCTTTCATTGCAGGCTTCGTTTACGGTGGAGACATCCTGTTTAGACTAGTATTCCATCTATTCACTGGCAGTTCGATTTTCTTGGCATTCTTCATGGCAACGGACCCTGCAACTACCCCACTAACACGTTTAGGCCAAATTATATTCGGTGCGGGCTTAGCCATATTGACGATGGTCATTCAGATGTACACCGGGTTCTTGGGAGGATCTGTTCTTGCATTGGTGATCATGAATGTAACAACTCCTCTGCTGGATAAAGTCGGAGTTCCAAAACCCAGCGAAACTAGAATCAAAGTAAAGCTTCCGAAGGCCAAAAAGTTTGCCAGTGTCAGATCTACTGCCTGTGTTCGATGTGGAGAATGTCTAGTTGCATGCTGCAAGAATCTCTCACCCATATTGATTAAGGAAGCCGTCGACAAGGGAGATTGGGCAAGAGTTGAGAAGCTGGGTGTGGCACACTGTGACAACTGCGGTTACTGCTCTTTAGTTTGTCCTGCGAGAATTGATCTGCAAACTATAATCGTTTCTGCTAGAGATAAGATAAAAAAAACATAGCAACACCCGCCAAAAATAAAAAACAATAACCCAGTGCGTTTTTCAACGCACTTTTTATTTTTTTGACTAAAAATTGCTGGTGTTAGCCAAAACTAGAATCTTTTTTGAGATAACTCTTTAGGCCTTTTTGAGGTTGCTTGCTTGAGGCATACGCATATCAAATGGGTGAAAAGCTTATTAAGTAATAGCTATGTAAATAGAAGCAAAGAGGAAAAAAAACATGTCATTTACAGAGAAACTTTATGCTTTACTCTTCAGTGAAATTTCGCTGGGCCTTGTCTTGCCAATTATTTTCGGTATTTTAATCATCGTCTTCCCAACAGTACTCTATGACGCACTGGCACCCATAAACATACATTTCCCCGCCTTTTTGTGGGGTGGACCAGAGATTCCATTAGAGCATATTTTAACTCAAGGTGTCGCCCAAGGTTTGCTTGCTTGTGCTATCCCTATATTTATTGGACTTGCTTGGAATAGGTGGGCTGGAGGAGCTTCTGGTTTTCTGCTTAGTGTCTTTTGGGTTGTAGCATCAATGGCGCAATTTGGCGATTGGTTTGTTCCAGGTGTTGACTGGTTAGGGCAAGTAATTGCTGGAATGCTTGCTGGATACATTGCAGGGGCATTAATGGCACGTGCAAAAATGCGCGGTAAAGACACTCTGAAAAGTGCGCTAATAGCTGCAATAGTGGCTGCCGTTGTCGCAACAGTATTTGTTACTCAAACATATGTTTGGTATTCCCCAATGTTCAAGAGTAGCACTCTTCCTCCACATGGAACGGGTACTGTCGAATGGGGTGGATTAGCGTTGTGGGATTCAATAAGCTATAATTACTTCATCAATGGCGCAATCTACGGTGTCTGGGCTTTAATAGGCGCATTCATATCTAGAGTAGCAAAATGGTTCATGGTATAGACAGCAAAACCACCAACCCCTTCTTTCTTTTTTGTTCTTAACAACTTTTGAGTTGGAGTATTAGGAAATATTTTTAATTTCATTCATTTTTATTAAACAACGCTGAAACTCACATATCTTGCTGGTCATATTTTTATCGAAAACGTGTTTTGTGTATGTGCTATTTTGAGGTACGCGCATGATTATCCAAAAGATGTTGAGCTTGAGTATCTTCGCCCACCTATATTCTTCGCATGTTCACCAAGGGACCAATGTATGGTCTTTCAGCTACGCAAACAGCTTTGGAGCATCTCTTTAAATACATAAAACCTAAATTTCAGTGTCTATGACCTGCCAAGATAGTTTTTCTTACCCGGGAGGGAGGGCATGGTCGATACGCAAAAAATGTGCATTTGCATCCTTTTTATATTTGAACCTTAATTAGACGCTTTGTATGTCTTAAATGATACATGAGATTTGAAATCGAAAAATTGAGGGATAAAAGCCATTTTGTTTTTGGATAAAGATCTTCAAGAAAAGATTCGTGAAGCAAACGTTGCTCTTCATCGGGTCGAGGCAAAATATTACGAGTTGATTCATCCGGAAGTATATGGCAGGCATGAGCAGAAGAGATTACGTTCTACATTAAAGATGGTAGACGCACTAGTAGCGGATGGTCGTGTGCATGCAAAGAAGGCTCTTGATGTTGGGGCGGGTACCGGAAACTTAACTGGTAAACTTCTGCAGATGGGCTACCATGTAACTGCGTTAGACCTCTCTGCGGAAATGTGCAGGATTTTGGAAAAGAAGTACAAGAATTATTTAGAGTCCCAAAAATTGGTTGTTGTCAATTCGCCGATAGAAGATGCAGGTTTTTACAGAGGTGACTTTGATTTAGTTGCTTGTTATTCTGTGTTGCATCATCTACCAGATTATGTAGGTGCAGTTCAAAGGTTTTCTGGTTTTTTGAAAAAAGGTGGTGTGATGTATCTGGATCATGAAGGCTCTCCGTTTTATTGGAAGAGTGAAGCAACCAGTGCAGCGTGTGTGGTGAAGTCTGTTTATTTTCATTCTAACCTGCTGCTTAATGCTCTATATTTTCGGCTTTCAAGGCTGAATGTTCCTCCTCTTGATTATGAATTATCTGATTACTGGTACAATAAAGAGCATCCTTTAGATCATGAGAAAATAAAGCGTGTGTTTGAGGACGAGGACTTTGCTTTTTTTAAGCGAACCGACTATTACATCAAATCTAGAACATGGATTCCAAACCCGATTTTTTATGTGTACAGGCGTACTTGTAAGCCTGAAACGAGTTTTTGGGTAGCTAAAAAGTAGCTCCGATGTGTTTATAGATACATTTCGTGCCTGGGAAAAGGGAATTACCATCATATCCCCGTATGTAGCAAAATATTTAAACATCTAGTTACAAACGTAGCTGACGTTACCCAAAAAAATTGAGGAATGACAAAGATGAACACTGGTAAGAGTAAATCAGAAATATCTACCATCGCTTTAGTTACATTGTTAGCTGTTTCCTTTTTGGTCATCGCCTTTCCAGCAGTTCAAGCGCAGAGCTTAATCATGAATTGTGCTTCACAAGCAATCCTTGACTTTCCATTCAACGTTGACCTGAACGGTCCAACCACTCAGTTGACGGGTCTAAAATTTGCCTACAAAGCTCCTGGTGCAGCAAACTTCGTGCTGACTACCGACTTCCCAATCGACAACGAGCCAGGCTTGCCTGGAGAACGCTATGTTACTGATACTAGTGGCGACTGTGACATTGTCGTGACCTTCGATCAGATCGGTGACTGGCAGGTAAAGTGGGTTCAACCCTCATCCGGTATGGAAAGCGATGTTGTGACCGTAACTGTTCTTGAAGAAGTTACCAAGCAATCATTTCCTTACCTAGGTGCTATACCTAACCCCGTAGGTCAGAACCAGCCAGTTCTGCTTCACGTTGGAATTACTGAGCCAGAAGCACGTGTCGACTATGGTTGGAAGAATTTGACTGTAACCGTCAAAGACCCTCAAGGAGGAACCAGTACACTAGGACCCTACAACACTGACGCGACAGGCGGAACAGGTGGAACATTCATACCTACAATGGTCGGTCAATACGAATTGCAGACAGTCTTCCCCAAACAACGGGGATCCAATGGTATAACAATGCTGGCTGGTACTAGTGATGTATTGTATCTAGATGTGCAGGAAGAAGCAATACCCTACTATCCTGAGCATTTGCTTCCAAGCGAATACTGGACTCGTCCTATCGATTCTCAACTCAGAGAATGGTATAGGATTGCAGGAAACTGGCTGGATACTCCTCCTGGAAATACGAAGTATGCTCCTTACAATGACGATGCACCAGAGTCTGCTCACATCTTGTGGACAACACCGCTAGCAATCGGAGGAGTCGGTGGAGGAGCGACTGGCGAACACGGCATGACTATCGGAGATGCGTACGAAGGCAAATTCCCCAACCGAATAATCTTGGCAGGGCGACTTTACTACACGGAGGGTGGATCACGCGGTCTTGAAAAGGTGGAAACAATCTGTGTAGACCTACATACCGGTGAAGAAGTGTGGCGCAAAGTCTTTCTGGACAACCGATCGATATCCTTTGGTCAAATGTTCTTCTGGGACTCATTCAACATGCACGGCATTTTCCCCTACCTCTGGGTTGTTAACCGCAACACGTATACTGCCTTTGATGCCTATAGTGGCGACTGGAGATTTACTGTAGAAAACGTTCCTTCAGGAACTAGACTCTTCGATGACAACGGCGGAATCCAAATACTAAGTGTTAACACAAGAAGCGGCGAAATGTCTCTGTGGGCAATGGATGGCTGGATCCATGCACTAGTTGGCTCTAGTGCAGGCAGCTGGGGAAACAGCATCGAAGGACAAGTGCATGACGCGAGCTCAGCTAGTTGGGCTGATTCATGGCTTTGGACTGTGGATATACCAACGGACTTGCAGGGAAGCGTACTAACGGTTCTTAAGGACAGATTAATCGGTGGACAAGTAAGTAACACAGCAGTCACTCTGTGGGGCATAAGCTTGGACGAAGACGATAGAGGAGACGTAATGTTCGATAATACTTGGCAAGCACCCGCATATTGGGAGGAAGGTCAAGTAACTGTAAGCGGCTTCGGTGGCGGCTGGCAGATTTGGAGTGAGGAAGACAAAGTTGGAATCCTATGGGTAAAAGAGACCAGAGAATATTATGGTTTCAGCCTCGAGACAGGCAAAAACATATGGGGTCCAACTGAACCGCAGTACTATTTGGACGCTGTGGATGACACACCAACCGAATCTAGAGCTGCTGCTTATGGATACTTCTACTCATTGAGCTTGGGCGGAATCGTATACTGTTACGATATCCAAACAGGTGAAGTTGAGTGGACCTACGAAGCAGAAGACCCATACCAAGAATTCTTGTTTGCCAACAACTGGTGGGGTAAACCTTGTTTCATTACCGACGGAAAAATCTACTTGGGCAGCTTAGAGCACTCACCAATCGATCCTAAACCTCGTGGCGCACCATTCTACTGTCTAGACGCATACAACGGAGACGTGATATGGAGAGCCGATGGTTTGTTCCGTTCAACCCGTTGGGGAGGACGTGCAATTATCGGTGACAGCATAATCGCAGCCATGGACACATACGACCAGCGCGTATACGCTATCGGTAAAGGTCCAAGCACCCTCAGTGTTGAGAAACCTCAAGCAGTTACGGAGCTAGGATCAGTTGTTACCCTTCAAGGCACTGTGATGGATGTGTCTCCAGGAACAGAAGACGACGCATTGCAACTAAGATTCCCGCATGGAGTTCCCGCAGTATCTGATGCAAGCATGTCCGACTGGATGCTCTACGTATACAAGAACTTTGAGCGCCCAGCCGATGCAACCGGTGTTACAGTGAAGGTGGAAGTTCTCACTCCTAGCGGTGGCTACGAGAACCTCGGCACCACTACTAGCGACTCGTATGGCAACTGGGCCTTCGGGTTATGCCCTGAAGAAGCAGGAACATACATGGTCATAGCCACCTTTGAAGGATCTGCCGCATACTATGGCTCCACACAAACAACCTACCTGACAGTTGCTGAACCAGTAGGACCAGACATGTCTGGCCTAGAGAGCTCTGTCAACAGCGTTGAAGACAGCGTATCAGGTCTGACAACATACGTCATGGCAATACTAGTGCTTGTGATAATAGCACTATTAATCGCCGTCTACTTGCTGCTGAAAAAGTAAAAGCGCCAAAAAGCAAACAACCAACCTCTTTTTCTTTTTTTCTTTTATAACAATAATGTGATAACGCTAACGGAAGTCAGAAGAAATATCCCGTAACCTTTTTAGAATGGCTTTCTGAGCTGCAGGCCTTTCTGTACTCGATTCTTGGTGCTTTTTCTCGGTAAGTTTATTTTTTCCGCTTATACTCTAACCTAGTATTGATACAATAAACTGGCACTCGGAAAGATTGCGATGAACCTGTTAACAAACCAGAAATTCTGGGATTCAGTAATCAAGACGCCACCCGTAAAATGGATGCTGAAAACTGCCCTAAAAAAGTGCCCAAAATGTAACAGGAGCCCCCTTGAATCTGCGCTAGACAGCTACTCTGACAAAAACCACTTGAAATGCTCATCCTGTAGCCTTTACGTTAGAGTCATAGAGTTCTGGATCGGTTTCATTCAAACAGTGTTAGCGGTTGAGAAGAGCCGTGTTTCCAAAATTTTTTCAGACTCCTACGTTAGAAGGGCTGTAAACAGCATAGTGCATGGCTTTGCAGAGTTTGGTTTCAACCGTCCCATACAGATTCATGCCCCCTTCCTTGTGGTTTGGAATTTCACATACAAATGCAACCTCAAATGTAAGCACTGTTACTTGGACGCCGGAAACAGCTCCAAAACGGAGCTCTCCACCGAGGAAGCCCTGAAGGTCGTTGATCAATTAGCAGATTTCGGCGTCACTTCCTTAGCTTTTTCAGGGGGAGAGCCGCTGATGAGAAAGGACTTCTTTGAGGTTGCACGTCACGCTGTTGAAGCAGGACTGTACGTGTCCTTAGCAACAAACGGAACCCTGCTCACGGAAGAGAAGGTGAAAAAACTCAAAGAGATCGGGCTGCATTACGTGGAAGTGAGCGTTGATGGAATCGACGCCAAAACACATGACTTCTTCAGAGGAAAAAACGGCGCCTTTAATCAGACAATACAGGGACTAAAGAACTGCCTGAAACAGGACATCTGCACCTGCATAGCGATAACGGGCACCAAAAACAATCTAACGGAAATCCCTGCTGTGCTTGAGATGGCTGAAAGCATGGGAATCGACAGATTCACGTTATTCAATTTTATACCTGTGGGCAGAGGCAAAGACATAATTGCAGGTGACCCCTCCCCCCAAGAGCGGGAGCAGCTTCTATGTTATCTGAACAAGCAGTTGTCGGAGCACCACAAAATCGCAATACTAAGCACAACTCCTCAGCTTGCCCGAGTGGCATTGCAGGCTCACTCTCCAACACAGGATGACATCATAATGCCTCTTGCGCACATGGAAGCCACCAAAATAAGCAAAAGAGCCGCGGCTCTCGCCGACTTTATCGGAGGCTGCGGAGCTGGACGACTATACTGTGCCATATCTCCAGAGGGGAACGTTCAGCCCTGCGTGTTTCTTCCCTTGGTGGTTGGAAATCTGAAAACGGAAACGATGGAGCATATATGGCTCACTTCTCCAGTTTTCGAGGACTTGAGAGACCGAGAAAGACTGAAAGGGCGCTGCAGCAAGTGCGAGTACAAGTTTGTTTGCGGAGGATGCAGGGCAAGAGCCTATTCATATCACGATGACTATCTTATGTCTGACCCCGGCTGCATCAAACAAGTCTCAGAGGGCGACTGACAAATGAAAAAGACGAAGATTGGAGTCTTCAGAACCGATAACGGCTTAGAGTCCGCCCTACAGGAGGCGCTGAAAGCTGCGGAGTGGACTAAGCATGTTAAGGGCAAAGTTTTCATAAAACCGAATTTGTGCTCTAAACATTACATTCCGGGAGCTGTCACAAGCCCCATAGTTCTTTTTCATTTGGTGAGTCTTCTCAGGGACAGGGCTGAAGAGGTTGTTGTCGGCGAATCCAACGGCTACAACTACTGCTGCAACGATGCTCTGGCGATGACTGGCGCAAAGAAGGCAGTTGAGAAGGCTGGTGGAAGAACCATCAACCTCTCCGAAGACGAGACTGTGAAGGTTCAGAATCCTGAAACCTTTTGTTTAAGGGATTTTCCGTTGCCTAGGACTCTTGTTGAAGCCGACTCCTTTGTTGATGTTCCCGTGATGAAGACTCACGAGTTCACGAACTATAGCGGCGCCATAAAGAATCTGTTCGGATGCATACCGGATGACAGGCGCATTTTTCTTCATCCCCAATTCAGCATGGTTCTGCATGATTTGCTGGTTCTGCTGAAACCGAAGCTAGTTGTCGTGGATGCAACATTTAGCATGGAAGGAAATGGACCTAACAGGGGAATCGTTGTGCCCATGAATCTTGTCTTGGCGGGCAGTGACCCTGTTGCAATGGACAAGCTTTGCTGCGAAATTATGGGCATAGACTGGGCTACCATCAGCTACCTAAACTTCATTGACAAGCATCAGCGGGAAGCAACAGAGACTCAGGTTATCGGCGAAAAAGTTGAGGATGTGAAGCGCAAGTTTCTGCTTCCATATGCCGATTTGGCTGTTAGGACTCAGCGTTGGGTCTACAAGAACTATTTTCTAACCCGTCTCTGCTTCGGCACACCCTTCCTGAACATGCTGCAGGGATGCCTAGATGCCTACAGGAAAGTCGATACGGAAATCAAGGGAAAAGAGTGGGTGGACAAGCACTGGGACAACTCGTTGCCCCGCTAGGACTTCTCCAGAAGCTTATGATACAAATTGATTACTTGACCCGTAATCAGGCGCCAAGAAAGCTTCTCTTCTATCCGTTTTCTTCCACGTTTGCCCATTTCTTTGGCAAGCTTTGGGTCCTGCAGCAGAGTAAGGACTCGTTGGGTCAGTTGGGTTGGGTCGCCGGGGTCTATCACAAACCCGTTTTCGTTGTCTACCAGAAACTCGGGTATCCCCCCCACCTTGGTGGAGATAACTGGCAATGCTGTGGCTTGGGCTTCCAGTATTGCGAAGGGAAAGTTTTCGTAGATGGCGGGCAGCACAAATATGTCTGAGGCTGCGTAGAGGTCTGGAAGTTTTTCGTCCGGAACGTAACCCAGAAACGTCACATAATCTTCTATGTCCAGTTCTTTTGCCAAGCTTCGGAGGCTCTCCTCCTTCTTCTTGAATCCTGTCCCTGAAATGGCAAATTTCACGTCCTTATACTCTTGGAGAACAGGCGGAATCGAACGCAGCAGGATTTCTAAGCCTTTTCTGTGGTAGAGCCGCCCCACAAAAAGAACCATCTTCTTGTCCTCTTCTAGCCCGAACTCTTTCCTCAGTTCTGTCTTGTCTGGTCTTGGCTTGAACTTGTCTATGTCTACCCCATTGTAGATTACGTGAATTTTTTCCTTTTCGATGCCGTACAGGTCAGTTAACTCGTCAACGGTGTACTTGCTCACTGCAATCAGCGCGTCTGACCTGTTCATCAGCTTCTTCTCGTAGGACCTGAGCACGCGATTGAAGCGTAGCATCATCTTCTCGTTGGGGTTCAACTCTGTGGGGTTAGACTGCCGCGTTACTATGGCTTCTCCTTTCCATGTTGAGTGGACTGCGCAGACAAGCGCCTTGGATGAGTCTTTGGGGATGGCAAAATTTGGAACAAGGGGAAGGTTTGCGTGTATAATGTCGAAGCCGATTTGGTTGTTCAGTTCCTCTATTTTTTTGGAGGCTGAGCGGGCGAATTTCCAGTATCGGGTGAGGGCGTTTCCTGTGCCCTTTATGTAGTGGACGCTGATTCCGTTGACTGTGTCTTCTGCGTCTTCGCTGTGACGGGCTACCACGTGAACGTTGTGTCCCAGTTTTTGTAGGCTGTGGGACAGGTAATAGACGTAGGCGCCTGTTCCGCCTGAAATTGGGAAGTATTCGGGGGTTACGAAGCAGACATTCAATGTTTCTTGTCCTCTCCTCGTTTTAATGCTGTGCTGATTAAAGATGTTGCTCCTCCCAGAGTCCACGCAATGGCTCTGGTGAAGTAGATTATGATGAGGTACATTGCTGAACCATCATGGAAACTGAGGGAGATTCTTGCCGCTGAGATGACGTAATGCAGTGTTGTTACAGTAACGAGGGCTAGAAAAATCAGTGACGGAACCAAATGGAAGCCTGTGACTACGCTGACTAGCAGCAGGACTGCGGCGACGGCATATAGTATGGGCTGGGTGTTCATCCACCAGTCCGTTATCTTGTCTCCCCTAGCAAGTTTCGGATGCTTAAAGTAAAGTTTCCACGTGTTTTGACCGTACTTGTACTGCTGCTTGAAGAACGTCTTTAGTGTGGGGCGATGAAAATGGTAGCACATTGCTTCGGCGTCAAAGGCTATCCTGTATCCTGCCTGTGCGAGTCTGGCTCCGATGTCCGTGTCGTATTGTGTTGGCAGAGCCTCGTCGAAGCCGCCGATATCCATGACTATCTTCTTCTTGAGCAGCAGGTTCATGGTCGCCACCCTCTCAACCGTGTCTGGGAGCCGCCTGTACCTGGAAATCAGCTCGTAGCCTATGACTCTTGGAACCAGCTTGTCCTTGTTCCATGTGTCCACGGTTCCGCTTGCCCCAGCCACCTTCGGGTCGTCTAAAAGTTTGACAAGCTTCCTGAGCCACTGTTTTTCAACTTTCGCATCAGAGTCAACCAACCCTATTATCGGGTTCTCTATGTCCTTCAAAACGAGGTTGTATGCCTCTGGGGGGTTAAGCTGGCTGTAAACCAGTTTAACTGGATGCGCTTTGGCAAGCTCTGTTGTCTTGTCTGTTGAGCCTCCGTCAATCACTATCACTTCAAGCAGCTGTTTGGGGTAGTCCAGCTCCAGAATAGAGCGGAGGCACTCATCGATTGTTGATCCGCTGTTAAGGGTGGGAACTATTATGCTGACTCCCGGAAGCGAATCGTCACCTGTGGATGTTGTGGTTGTCAATCGGCTGCCCCTTGACCGGTCTTTTTTGTATTTAGCCTTGACTATTAACGTAGTCAGCTATGATAAATAAGATGTTACTATCACGTAAAGTATCCTTGCCCCATCTTTTATGGGGTCAAGTTTGGAGCGTCCCACCGTTCTCTGATCAAAACTTATGGGCGTTTCCGCGACTCTTGCGCCCATCCTCAACGCCTTAACAAGCATCTCAGACTCCACCTCGTAGCCGCGGGAGCCCAGCTTCATCCTCTTTATCAGAGACGACCTGATTGCCCTGAAGCCAGACTGAGAATCAGAGGTTCTTGCGCCGGTAAGATACAAAATCAGGTCATTGAAGAGCCTGTTGCCTGTTCTGTTTATTTTCGGAATCTTGGTTTTGTTATCTTCCGAATTGGAGAACCTTGAGCCTATCACGAAGTCTGCTCTGTCTTCCGTAAGGTATCGTAGAATCAGCGGAATCTCTTCTGGCTTATGGGAACCATCCGCATCCAAGGTAACAACCACTTCGCCTCTAGCCAGCCTGAAGCCGTGCCTGAGGGCAAAGCCTTTCCCCTGATGCTTATTCCTCAAAACATGGGCTCCCAGTTTCTGTGCGATGTCCGCAGACCTGTCTACTGAACCGTCATCGACAACCAGAATTTCGTACGAAATTCCCAGCTGTTCAAGCGTGTTTTTTGTTCGGGCTACCACGTTGCCTACGGTTACTTCCTCGTTGAATACTGGAATGACGACAGAGACGGAAACTTCTTCGCGTTCCCTATCTTCTTTATGTTTTGCCATCGCCTCAGAGATGATTACTTCATGAATTAAATAGTTTGCCAACCTTTTTCAGAATCGTTGATTGATGGTTTAACTTTTATATTAAATGGGGTTGATGTAGTCAATGTTGTCACAGTCTATCCAGAACAATCGTTGATGGAGAAGATGAACCATAGTGAAGCAAACTTTGTCTGAAATCGAGCAGAACATCGAGTCAAGAAAAGAAACTGACAGAATCATGTGGTTCTCCATGTGGGCTGTTCTCTCCGTAGCCAGCTTCGGGATAGCATGGTTTCCAATGATGTACTACATGATCAAAAGAAGAAACACGCACTTCGCGAGACAAGAAAAACTGGAAGCCCTGATCTTGAGCAAGCTCAGAAAAACCGAAAATCAGGAAAAGCCGCAGCTAGACTCTTCGCAACCAAAGAATCACAGAAATGCGGCGGCATGGACTCTTTCAACCTTGCTGATTTTTCCTGCCTTCTACGTTTTCTATGCATTGAAGAGTGACCTAAGTAAACATGAGGAGCATGAGCACGATTTTATAGTTGAAGTAATGGAGTATACAAAAGATTCGGGTGTGCCTCTGAACCTTCACCCCTTCGTTACTTCTCCAAGTTTCCCCTTGAAGAAGTATCTGGCTCTCAGTATTGTAACGTGCGGTTTAGCTGCCGCCTATTGGCTCTACAGGCTCTTCAACGACTACAACAGCCACTTCAAGATGCAATGGACAAACGAGGACGAGCTGCTCCGTTTTCTTAAGGAAATCGACAAAAACTCCAGTTAACATGCAGTTTTGGCTGTTAACTTTTATACCTGTCTGAACAATACGAATTTCTGAAAGCCCAATAAAGGAAGCTCTCATAATGGTAGACGTTTCTAAACTTGTTAAGGAATCCCTGCGGAATCTGAGTCCCTACTTTCATGGCGGAAACGTTTGGGAAATTTCAGAAAAATACGACATCCCCGTAGACCAGCTTCTTGACTTCAGCATCTCCACCAACCCCTTAGGCGTACCCCCGAAGGCTCTGGAAAGCATCCGCCAGCACCTCAACCTGATTCACCATTACCCTGACCCACACCCTGAATGGCTTCTGGAGGCTCTAGCAAAATCCGCTGGCGTAAAACCCAACAACGTGATTGTGGGCAACGGCTCCACCGAACTAATCTACCTCTTCAACGAGGTTTTCCTTGAAAACGGGTACGAGGCTGTTATTCCAGTTCCCACCTTCAACGAATACAAGGCAGCCATAGAACGATCAGGCGGCAACATAGTATTCATAAGATGTGACTCAGCAAAGAATTTCCGGCTGAACCTTGAGGAACTGGAAAACTGTATCACAGAGAAAACCCGAATAATTTTCCTCTGCAACCCAAACAGCCCAACCGGGTGGCTCTACGAAAAAGGTGACATCCTGCGGATAATTAAGCTCGCTGCAGAAAATGATGCGCTTGTGTTTCTTGACGAGGACTACATCGACTTCGTTGACGACGACAAACGGTACTCCATGGCTGCGCACGTTAACGAACACAACAACCTGTTTGTTCTCAGGTCCTTAACCAAATTTTATGGGTTGGCAGGAGTCAGAATCGGCTTCGGCATCGGCTCCCCCGAACTCGTGAAGACCCTAAAGAATGTACAGATGCCCTGGAGCGTAAACAGCTTAGCCATGTTCGCCGCAGCAGAAGCAGTCAAAGACACGGATTTCATCAAAACCAGTCGGCTTCTTGTCTCAAAAAGCAGAAAAGAGATGCAGACGATGCTGCAGTCAATTCCTTGGCTGAAGGTGTACCAGTCCGAAACCAACTTTGTGCTGAACGAAATCATAGACGGGGACTTAACTTCGGCGCAGCTTGCTGAGGAGCTAGCCAAAAGGGGATTCCTCATCCGAGACTGCGAAGACTTTGATGGACTCAACAACAGATTCTTCCGAGTGACCGTTAGAAGACCAGAAGAAAACAGGAAACTGGTCGAGCAGATAAAAGCCTTGGGCAAACCCTGAATAGCAGTTACTTGTCTCGTTTGGTTTGCTGCAGATAATTTTTTGCCGATTCCAAGTCTTCAGTGGAGTTCACGGTGAAAACGGCTTCAGGTCTGCTGCTGACAACAACCGCCTGTTTCTGCTCCTCCAAGATTCGTTGAGCATCAATTATGTTTATGCCCGAAACCGCATACATCTTCCCTTCATACTCAAAAGGTGAAGCAGCCGAAATGCCGTACATGCGGAAAGCCTCTTCGGGAACAAGCACAGTCAAAGCGGGCTTGCCAGACTCTTCGTATTTCTCGATTACTTCGTCTAGAAACTCTCCAGTCAGCAGAGGAAGATCCGCCGAAACAATCAACACGGGACATTTCAGTTTTGCAGCCTGAACAGCCTGCTGCAGATCCGCATGGTATCCTTGTCCATCAGTTTCTACCACCTTCACGGATGCTTCTGCTGCCTCCCTTGCTGTTTTTGGACTGAACGATGTTACAGCCACTATTGTATCTGCAATCTTTTCGGATTCCTTGGTGGCTTCAATAACTCTTCGTATGAGCGGCTTGCCCATGAACTGTGCCATCGGCTTCTCTGTGTTTCCGCCGAAACGGGTTCCTTTTCCCCCTGCCATTATCAAAGCTACAATATACAATTCCCGATCACCAGCACAAGCAACGCAAACATTCGGGCAACCTCGTTGGTGGCGCCGAATATGTCCCCGTTTACGCCCCCGAAAACTTTTTTGCCCAACACTATCATGAATCCGCCACTC
Organism: uncultured Candidatus Bathyarchaeia archaeon; assembly: GCA_964647775.1. Classification (GTDB taxonomy): domain Archaea; phylum Thermoproteota; class Bathyarchaeia; order Bathyarchaeales; family Bathyarchaeaceae; genus Bathyarchaeum. Next base: position 196 of record CAZYJH010000015.1, on the reverse strand, counting down.
AATATTCCCGCGGCTACAGGCAGCACGCCGATGACTCCGAAGAGGGGAATGCTGACTGCAAGGGAGATAGCCAACGAAACTGCGTATAAGCCATGGTTTTTTCTCATGAAATCAATGAAGCTTCTGCCCTTTCCTCTCTTGTCTTCAAGACGCTGCGGCGGGGATGTGCCCTGCCATGCGGTTGTAACCATAGCCA
>CAZYJH010000014.1:0-18057 GCA_964647775.1 uncultured Candidatus Bathyarchaeia archaeon | reverse complement strand
CCGATGGTTAGTGAGCCCATCCATGCTGCTACTGCGATGGATACTGCGACTGTTACTGCGATGAGTATGATGGCTGCGACTACTGGGCTTAGAGCTTTTTTACTCTTGAGGAGTTTTCTCATTTTTTGTTCTTTCCCTCCTATTGAGTTCACATGAGAACTACACTGTAATGAGATTTAAATCTTACGACTTAATACAACATATTTGAAAAACAAAAATCAAAAACGTGGAAAACCCACGAAACCCAAACAAACTACCCTAATTCACTGAATAAACCCAAAAGAAGTTCCGCTATCTTGTCACCAAACTCAGTAACCACATAATACTTCTTCAAAGGATCAATCGCCACGCTCTTAGCCAACCCCAACTGCTCCATCTCCATCATCCTCGACCTGAATGTTCCATCGCTGAGCGTCAGACCTAAATCCCGCATGAACTCCTTGGCATTTTTCCATCGTCCGTTTCCCAGTTTCAGAAGAAAGATGCAGTCAATGGCATGGTCCTTCTCTAGAACTGCTTTGATTGCGGAAAGCTTCTCGTCCGTGAGTATGTTCCTTATTTTTTCTTCTGTCAATCGTTTCCCAACCGTTTCTGTAGAACAGATTATAGGATTTACCCATATTTAGCATTTAAGTTTATATTACGATTTTTGACATAATTCTGGTTACATGTGCTTTAACTCTTATGACTTAAGTCAAAAGCAGCAAAACCGCCAAAACCGCTTACAAATTCCAAAAAATGCGGCTTTAACTGACGAAGACTGTTTAGTGGTGGGCTCACGTATTCTTGAAAGCGACCGGCAAATAGCTGTCCACTTTTCTCAAGATCTCAATCACTTTTCAGTGGGTCAAAATCGTCATCGCCCACCAAACAACATTAAAGGCTTCTCCAGCATAAAAACATACTCTAAACATCAAGTGTTGAGCAGGCGTGCCTAAAAGAATCAAAGTTGTTCCATTAGCTGAGGAAAGTTTCGGCGTACGGTCCATGTGCACATACGTGGAAACCTCGGATACGAAAATTCTTTTAGACGCTGGTGTATCCTTGGCTCCGAAGAGGCTGGGGTGTCCTCCACATCCCACTGAATACCATGCCCTTGCAGAATGCCGCAAAAAAATAAGAAAAGCAGCAGAAAAAGCTGACGTGATAACATTGAGCCATTACCACTTTGACCATCACACACCCTCATACACGGATTGGTTCACTAACTGGTCCTCAGCAGAAGCTGCAAAAGAAATCTATGAAGGAAAACTTGTCCTCGCCAAAAGCTACCGTTCCATGGTCAACGCCAGCCAGAGACGCAGAGGCTGGATGTTCAAAAAAACCGGAGGCAGCTACGCCCAAAAACTGGAAACGGCTGACGGCAGAACCTTCCAGTTCGGAGAAACGGCGCTGCGTTTTTCTGACCCTGTTTTCCATGGGTCTGAAAACTCGGATTTAGGATGGGTTTTGATGGTAACTATCGAGTTTGCAGGCGAAAAAATTGTGTTCACCTCTGATGTTCAAGGACCCATATACACTCCTACTTTGCACAAAATTTTGGCGGAAAATCCGCAGCTGGTAATCGTGGGGGGTCCTCCAACGTACTTGGCTGGATTCAGAGTAAACGATGAATGCATCGAAACGGGAATGCGGAACCTGAAGAGTCTGGTTAAACAGGTGCCAACAACAATCTTGGGACATCACACCCTCAGGGATGAACACTGGAGAACGCTTGTCCAGCCAGTATTTGACGCCGCCGCGGAGAGCGGTCACAAAGTCCAGACTGCGGCTGAGTTCGCGGGGACAAAAAACAATTTTCTGGAGTTTCAGCGAAGGCAGCTCTTTGAAATGGAACCGCCATCTTCTGAGTTCGAAAATTGGATGAAACTGCCGTTGAATAAAAGGAAACTCAAAAAACCGCCAATTTAAGGTCGGCTTTAATCTACTTCCTGCTTTACAATCATTCTGCGGAATTGCCTGGCGTAATGATAATCGGATTTGAGGCGTTTCAGTTCATCCGCTTCTTTCTCGAGATTTGCAAGTTTCTGTCGTATATCTTGAATTTTGCTGTTCATTTTGAACTCCGAAGCCTCATAGTCGGCTAATATAAAAATCACTTATGAAACGAAAATATGTACCCGGAATTCATAATTGCTATTAATAAATCGCATCAATACGTAGAAGTCGGAGATAGAGGTTGTGGTGCCCCAACTGCAAGGCGAAGATGGCTTCAAGTCAATCAGGTCAAGAAGGCAATTTTTGTCACTGCAGAAAGTGTGGAACCATAATTTATCTGTCAAAAAATAAGAGGTGAACAAGGAAAATGGAAAGTGTGATACCCCCAATGATCTTCATGCTTATCGTAGGCGGAGTCACTGGCTACTTCGCAGGACACTTAGTCAAAAAGGTCTCAGGCATGGCGCTAACCATCGGACTTATCGCTTTTTTCGTGATAGTCTTGGCATACACGGGCAATCTTGACTTGAATTTTGATGCAATAAGCTCAAGCATCTCAAACGTTTTCGGCGTTATTGCACCCTTGGGGATTATAGCTTTGGTGTCCAGTGTTCCTTTCGTAGCTAGCTTCGTTGCTGGTTTGTTCGTAGGATTCAAAAGGCACTAACCTGCCCCCTATTCTTTAACGTACCTAACCAGCATGGGCATAAGTTCAGTTCCCTTAAGGAGAACACCCAGTTCTCCCCTTTTACATTCTTTTTCAGAGAATCTTAGAACACTGCCAGCTTTCAGTTTGTTTCCTGCAACAAGAAGAGGCACTGGATCGTCGCTGTGAGCATATAAATTACAGGGCGTCGAATGGTCGGCTGTGATACAGACTACATAGTCTTTCAGATTTATTTGCTCCAGCATTGGTCCTACAAAGTGTTTGTCAATGATGGAGATAAGCCGAGTTTTCAGGTCATAGTTTCCGTCGTGACCTGGCTCATCTGGACCTTTGATGTGAATGTAGAAGCAGTCATAATTGGGGAGGGCTTCGAACAGTTTTTTCAATCTAATTTTGCAATCGTTTTCTAGGCTTTTGGATGGAAGAGGCAGGTCAACTAAACTCATTCCCGCCAGCTTAGATATCCCCCGTTCAACATTCATGTCAGCTAAACAAACATAACTTAGCCCATAAAGTTCGCTGAGGAAAGGAAACGTTGGCACCATGCTGCCTGCATCTCTGCTGAGTACAAGGTTAGCCTTCAGTTTTCCTTCTTTCGCGCGTTTACTGTTTATTTCATGCTGATCCAGAACAGGCGTAGCCTTCCTTGTGAATTCGTTAACTAGCCCAGCCGAAATTTTTGCCTCCACAGTCTCATCTAGGGGAGCGCAAGTTTTTAGCACCATCTCAGCTTCTAGGTCAGCCACACCTACACTGTTGATTCGCTTGTAAGCTGGGTCAGTGTTGCTTATGTTGCCCGAAAGAAGCGTTTCTTTGCTACGTATAACCAAAGCTGCCCGATAAGTTGAGGTACTCTTTATCTCTAGACTACTAGAATATGACTCCAGCTGCACCTCCTCATTAACTGCCTGAGCTAACTCATCAGCTTCTTCCTGTGTCAAGTTTCTTCCAGCCCTTCTGTCAACGATAGAGTTGTCGGACGCCACTGTTGCAAAGTTACATCTTAGCGCCAAGTCACCGTTTCTCATGTTCATTCCTGCACCGATAGACTCAAGGGCGCCCCTGCTCACATGATGCTTGAAAGGATCATAACCCAAGATAGAAACTACCGCCACATCGCTTTCGGGAGCTATTCCCTTACCCACAGTGTACATGAGTCCTGTTTTTCCGTTTTTAGCCAGAAAATCCATGTGCGGTGTATCAGCAGCCTCAAGCGGAGTCTTGCCGTCCAGTTCAGATATGGGGCGGTCGCCCATCCCGTCAATAATGAGGTAAATTAACTTCAACTTTGAACAGCTCCCAATCAAGAAACTAACATCAATCATTCAAGAAAAAGTTTTTCACTATACCCGACTCCCTGATTGCGCCTGCATTCATAGTAGGAGCCTAATAACAGAAGATTGTTGAAAACAGTCTTTTTCCTGTTTTTCCGAAGAAGCTGTTCATGCTGTCCATTAGCAATTTTGTTGGCGACAGAAAACGAAAATATTTAAGGGTTAAAGTGAAGGAGTGTCGCAGAAGATTCGGTGTTTGTTATGGAGTTTTGTCCCGACTGTGGAACGCGTCTAACTTCTACTCGCAAAAAGGACGGAAAGAAAACTGTTCTCCGGCTAATGTGCCAGAAATGTGGATACAAGAAACCCGGAAAACATAACCCCGCTGACGACGCCAAAAAAATAACGCGACGCCGCAAAGAATCTATAACAGTGATCGGAAAAGAGCATCAAGTGCGCACCATGCCCACGCAACAAATAGCTTGCCCAAAATGCGGCAACAACACAGCCTACTTCTGGCAAGTGCAAACACGGGGCGGCGACGAGGGCTCAACACTGTTTTTCAGATGCACAAAATGCGACCACACCTTCAGAGAATACACCTAACAGCCTTCTTTGCAGATTCGCAGATTTGCTCAAGTCTGCTAACAGCTTTTATTCCGCAAGCCCAATACAATTGCGATATTGGAGAGCGTTTCCTGTGGGCAAAATGGATACTCAGCGTGGACAGAAGCTAACTCTCAGATGCGGCGCATGTAGACGCCCTCTGGGGATATTCTATACCAAAAAAAGTGTATCCTGCCCCCCAAAACTGGTTGTCCTAGACGGCTCAGTTCACAAGACAGAACAGGGAACCCACAGACTACATGTCACCTGTAAATGCGGCGCAAAAACAGTTTTCGAAAACCAAGCAGCCACAATAACCAAGCAGGGGTGGAAACAAGTAAAATGCATAAAACCAGAGTAGCCGCCACCCTTCTAGCCGCTCTATTAACCCTTTGCTTTATTCCCTCTGCCTCAGCCCAAACAGGAGCCAACGTCACCGTCCACTTCATCGACGTCGGACAAGGCGACTCCATCTTCATTGACACAGCAGACATGGACGTGCTGATAGACGGCGGCTCCGCATCCAAAACACAAACAGTCCTAGACTACCTTGACAGCCTGAACATAACACACATACACCTAGTGATTGCAACACACGCACACGAAGACCACATCGGCGGACTCGTTGGCATACTAAACTCCGCCCTAACCATAGAAAATGTGCTATTCAACAATCAATCCTACACCTCCGTCACGTACACAAACTTCATAGCCGCGGCGCAACTCCACAACCTAACCGTGGCGCAGCGAGGACAAACCTACATTTTAACTGAAACCGCAAACCTGACAGTAGTCCATCCTGTTCAGCCCCTAGAATTCAGTGACCAGAATGACAACAGCGTCGTAACTAAACTGCAGGTAGGAAACACCAGCTTCCTCTTCATGGGCGACGCAGAAGAACCCGCAGAACAGAGTATGCTGGTCAGTTCAGTGGTCAGCCTCAAATGTGACGTGCTAAAGGTTGGACACCACGGAAGCAACACCGCCACGAGCCAAGCCTTCCTTGATATAGCATCCCCATCATACGCGATTATATGTGCGGGGATAGACAACAGCTACGGTCACCCCCACAACGAGACAATACAGAAGCTGCTTGCAGAAGGCGTGACAATCTACGGAACCCACGTTTCAGGAACCATCATAGCCTCAACAGACGGAACAACAATAACCTTCCCAAGCAACCCAGAACATATACCCGAGTTCACATCAAAACTGGCAATAACCATAGTTGTAGCTGCGACGCTGCTGGCAGTCACGGTTTACAGAAAAAGGCTGCAGAAACGTCAAAATAGTTTAGGTTGCTAGGTCTACCCATTTTGCCTAAAAAACATGAGTGTGTATTGTTGGCTCTGGAACAATTTGCCTATAATGAGGCACCCAGCGCGTACGCCTCTTCCATTTCTCGTTGATTCGCCGCAACTTCTCCTTTCTCGTAAGCCTTAGCAAAAATCTTGCCTGTAAACTCCATTCCCAGATACTCAAATGACATCTGAAACATTTCAAGCAGTGGACCGCAGGCTTTTGCGCCCTCTGCCGAAGGCGCCACAACAACAGCCTTTCTGTTCCTTAATTTTCCGTTCGCAACGAAGGGGCGCATCCTGTCTATGAGCATCTTCATTTTTGCGGTGGGACCGTACCAGTATACTGGTGTGCCAAAAATTATTACGTTCGCCTCCTCCATTTTTGGGTAAATCTGTTGCATTTCATCGTTTATGCAGCAGACATAATCTCCTTTTTTGCAGTTCCGGCAATCAACACATAAGGAGATGGTGTAATCGTAGAGGTACAGTTTCTCTGTTTTATGCCCCTTTGTTCTGGCTGCCTTCAGAATCTGCTCAACAAGCTGGTCAGTGTTTCCGCCTTTTCTGGGGCTGCCAAGCAAGGCTAAGATTTTCATGGCTGGTGCCTATTCTTTGAAGAATCTCCTGACGTCCATGAGCTCCTTCATGGTGTTGAGCGTAAACCACATTCCATGATAGGTATAGCCCTGAAGCATCTTCTTGTCCGCCAGCCGCTGCATGGCAGTGAACTCGAAGTCGCCCTTGTCAGGAAACAGTGTTTTTACTGCGCTCTTTTTGAAGACGTAATGTCCTGTGCTGACGTAGAAATCTAGTGTTTCTCTGTGCTGAAATCTGACGACGTTTATGCCGTTCGCGAGCGTAACTTTGCCGAAGGGTATCTGCGGCTTTGCTAGCAGTATTCCTGCGCCTTTGCCTGCGTAGTCAAAAAGTTCGTTGGGGTCATAGAAGACAAGGTCGTCCACGTTCATGACGTAGGCTACTTTTCCTTTAACCTGATCAAAGGCTTTTTTGGTGGCGCCTCCAGTGCCTAAGCTGTCTTCCTCCAATGAATATTCAACTGGCTGCTTCGTGAGGTCTTTTCTGTTGGATGCCACAATTATGTTCTCGAAATCGTGGGAGCGAAGCCACTCTATCTGATGGTCAATCAGCGTGTTCTTGTTTATTTTCAGGAGCGGCTTCGGAACCCAAGTTGCGGGTTTCAGTCGCCACCCTTCTCCTCCAGCTAAGATTATTGCTTCTCTCAAACAGATTCACCCCTAACCTTCATGTTATTGAATTCCATTTTCTCAAAGATATATGTTTAGTAAAGCCGAGCATTGTGAACGTTTATAAGAATCTGTTTGTGTAGTATTTTCCACCAAAAAACATAAGGATGTGAAATTGTGCCATCACACGGTTCGTTATCTAAGGCGGGCAAAGTTAGGTCCATAACTCCTAAAATTGAAGCTAGGGAACGCCACACTACAGCTCCTAGAGTCAACAACCGCAGTTCCTACCGTAAACGCTTCATCTTAAGCCGAGAAAGCGGACAGTATACACCCGGCAGCAGACGCCGAAAGAAAAGGTAGTTTACTCCAACATTTTCCTAGCGTTTTTAGGAATGGCAGTGATTACTCTTTTTGTTTTGTTCGCAGAACCTTTAAAGTATAGAAAACAAACTGTTTGTCGGTGGAAACATGGTTCTACCCGCTAAAATCTTTGAAATCAAGGAAGAAACCAATTTTGGTTTGGTAGCTCAGAAGCTGAAAAACTTCCGTGAAGAGGAAAGCATCGAAAACAGTGAAGGCGAAACTGTGACTCTGGTAACGGAGATTCTGGACCTTAACCTCAAACAGAATCTGATATCCGGAGTTTTCAGCGCAGATTTTATGCGGGAACGATACTACAAACGCAGGCTAATCGAGAATCCCGCCACAGAAGAAGCCACCTTCTGGATAACCCAGTTCAAGAACCGAACATTCCTGATTGTGGTTGCGCCCTCTGTAGCTCGGGGAGTAAAAAAGCTGCTGTCAAATCATGTGGCAAACAAACTCAGCAAAGTTCTCTTTATAACCCCCAGAGCCATAGTGGAAACAAAGATTCCCCATGAAACCCTCAAAGAGCTTCATGAATCAAACCCGCAGGCAACACGCCTCATATGGTTTGACCAAATTGACATACCCGGAGTCGAGAAGCTGTGCTTGGCAGGTTCAGGCCTCGCCGACACCCAACTTTACCAAGACTACCTGTCCCATGGGCAAATCTGGTACGTGGTTTTTGAGGCACACAAACGGGGACTAACGATGGGAATCACCCGAAACAGCGTAGTGACGTTATTCAGCAAAAGCACCAAAGACGACCTCGTAGCCTACATCCAAGAAGACCTTCTGACGCTAATCGAGTAAAAAAGTTAGCTGTATCCTTGTTTCTTTATCTGCTCATGTTGTAGACTCTGTCTCGCCAGCGTTGGCTCCAGCTTTTCCATCCTGTCTTCACGAGCTGCTCCCTGAGATGAGGCTTCTCCGCAACCCATTCTATGAACGTGTTGAAGCCCCGTTTTCCCTGCAGAAGCTCAAAGTTTACCCCCACCTCTTTGCACCACTTAACGAAGCTTCGCTCAACCATCTCCTGTAGCTCACCCGTAACCTCCACCACCTCAATCCGGTATCCCTGCTTTCTCAAGTAATCGCGCACCCGGGAGAGAACGTAGCCGGAGCAGACCCTGAAGACGGTGTCGCTGTCAGGCTGCATCACCTCAACTATCTCCTCGGCGATCTTCACAGAATCCTCCAGATACTGTTTATTCTGGAAGTTTGGAAGCTGAAACGCGGAAACTGGAATCCGACGTTCCATGTATCTGCCTTCTGGAAGCTTCAGAGCGCCGATAACGACGCCTAAAATTAGGTCGCCCCAGCCAGAGTCATCAATCAATATTTCTTTCTGGTACAGAAATCTGTCCACGTCATCAACCTGCCTGAAAGAGGGAATGTTCCAAAAAAGAGTAAGGCAGTAAACACGTAAAAGATTTGTGAAGGTTTTACTTGTTTACTGGACACAACGGCAGAACTGTCTTCCCATGAACTTCGTTCAGGACTTCAGCTATGCCCGTGTAGATGGCGCTTGCTCCGCAGATTATTCCTTCAAATCCTGTGATTATCTGTAAATCTGCGTTTCCGGTTAGTCTCACGACCGTCAACAAGAAGAACAGAACAGTCAAACTGGCAAACACAAACTGTACTGCCCGATTAGCTTTCAGTGTGCCAAAGAACATCAGCAAAGTGAACATGCCCCACATGAAGAAGTATGCCGCCATCGCCGTTTCGCCGGGTTTCGTAACTGCGGGATTCAGTAGCGTGAAGTTGGGGAGCAGCAGCAAAATGACTAGAGACCACCAGAATAAGCCGTAAGAACTGAAGGCAAGAGTGCCAAAGGTGTTTCCCTTCTTGAACTCCATTGCGCCAGCGATGACCTGAGCTAATCCGCCGTATACCAGTCCCATGGCAAGTATCATGCCGCCTAGGGGGTAGAAGCCTGCGTTGTGTAGATTCAGCAAAACTGTTGTCATTCCGAAGCCCAGTAGCCCCAGAGGCGCTGGATTCGCTAGTTTATCGCCCATTTACCATTTCACTCTCAATCGAATTTGGCTTTTACTAACATTTAAGGCATATAAACTTTCGGCAAAACATAGAAAGATTACAACTGTCCTATAGTTGCAACTGATCAGGTGACTGGGGTGAATCGAAATCGGCGTTACAGGCGCGGGTACCCAGTGGCGGTTCTTGTGGGCTTCGAAGCTGACTATGCGGTGCTGTGGCGAATATTTAGTCGTGTCGCAAAGCTGTTTCTCAGGTTGGATGTTGAAGGAAAAAGAGCAGATGAGAAGGTTCTGTACAATTTTCATGAACAAGTTGTTGATGCCTTGAAGCCTGTGCTCAAAGAGGGCGTTAAAAGCATCGTTGTGGCAGCTCCCGCAAGAACATCCTATGCCAAGGATTTTCTGGAACACGTCCAAAAGCATCACAGGTATCTGATTCAATCGAAGAGCCCAAACCGTGCAAATTTCGCTGAGCTTGTAGGCTCCGCAGACAACTGCATCAAAGTGGCTGAACTCGTGAAAACCAAAGAATTTTCTAAGATAATTGCGGAAACAACCTCAGAAGAAGCTGACCGCATAGTCAATGTTCTGGAAAAGAATCTTTACAGTAGCGGAGACGGCACAGTTGTTTTGTATTCGTTAAAGGAAATCGAAGACGTCATCTATGACCGAAACAAGAGTGACGACTTCATGAACGCCTATCTCCTACTTACAGACCAGTATCTGGCTGGCAGCAGAAGCAAGAATAGAATTCACAGGTTACTGCAGATTTCACAGAACAAGACAGTGAAAACAAGGATAGTGAACGCGGAGACTCCAGCAGGCAGCCGAATCAGCCAGTTCGGAGGAATCGTCTTCTTTTCTAATTTAGCCAAGTGAATATCTGGTTACTGTCTGGTTATATTCAAAAGCTTGTTTCTAGTCGACAAGTAGTGCTTTGATTAATATGATTTCTTCTAGTGGGTGGCTAGTTGAATTTGTTTCTACGCTTAGCATGTCGTCAACAACATTTATCCCATCGATTACTTCTCCAAAAACTGGATGTAAACCATCAAGGTGACTGTTATATGCGCCGTTGATAAAGAATTGGCTGCTTCCCGAATTTGGAGCCCCCGTGTTTGCCATGGCAATGGTGCCCCTTTCATTCTTGTTGTTTTCTGGGTTTGCCGAAAACTCATCTTGTATGTTTGGTATCGACGGGTCCCCATACCCTGTTCCAGTGGGGTCTCCGCCTTGAACTATCACAAGATTGTTGGGTATGTTAACTACTCTGTGAAAGGTTGTGTTATCGTATACTCCTTGCTGAATCAGCTTCTTGAAATTGCCTGTTGTAGTCGGCATGTCATCCCGTAACTGGATGGTGATGTTTCCCATGCTTGTTTCAAGCAGAACCTTGTTTCCGCTGGGAACTGGCTCGTTTGAAGAATTACCGCTGCTTAAGATGACATACGCCACAATAATCACTACAACAGCAACCACCAAGGCTACAGCCAATATTAGGTTTCTGTTGCTGCTTTTCTTTTTTCTACGGGGTTTACGCCGCCCCGATTTGCTGGGACTCATATCCACCCGTTATGAGTTTTGTTAATTTAAGTTATCGGAATGTCGGTTCTTTTGGTCTGTTCCTAAGCTGTGAGACACGCTGTTCGTTAAATAACATTTTCAGCATTACCCTGAAGGAGCAGGCGCGAATGAAGCATTGTGACAACCTCGAAAACTGCCCGTTATTCAGGAAATACAAAAATTGCGAAAACAAAAACTATGCATTAACAGGATTTATTCGGGCATACTGCAAGGACGACAAATACGTTGACTGTGTTCGCAGAAAATTAAGCAAAGCACTCGGAGGACCTGAAAGAATCCCTGCAAACATGATGCCTAGTGGGCTGCCAGTGTTTGGGACATTCAGAGATGACTGGTCTGCTGAGGTGAAGGCTCTTCAGGTTACGTTAAAGCCCTAGTTCCTTTTCAACTTCTTCTTTTCCGTTCTTTAGCTCCTCAACCTGCTCTGGGTCTACTCTCAGCAGCAAAGTCTGAAATTCGCCAACATGCGTCTTCTCTTCCTTAGCCACATCCAGCAGCACTTCGCGGATTGCCTTATTCTCAGTGGTCGCAGCCAACTGCTCATACAAGCTCACAGCATCCAATTCTGCAATAATCGCCAGCCTCAAGATTTCGCGGTCAAGAAACTTTTTTTCAACTTTTTCGAGTTTAATCGGCTCTACTTCCAACATACTTCATTTTTCTCCTCTGTTTGCCGTAAATGTTTAGTGCTTAAACTTCATAACATTTGCGCATCGAGTAACACCCAATCTGCTTGGAAACCCACAGACATCACAAAAACTGACAAGTTGCCGCAGATTAACCCCAGAATTCCGTTAAATAGTTATTCAGGTAAGATTTACTAACTGCTATCACCCACTCTCTAACGAGGTTCTGTGATTGGTCAATAAACCGTTAGTTTCCATCGTGTCAGCCGGATTATCCCAGTTTGGACGACTGGATGGAATGTACTGCAGAGAGCTTTTTGCAGATGCCGCAAAAGAAGCCTATGACAGATGCCCCAATCTAAACCCAGCAAGGGACATTGAGGCATTATTTGTGGGTCACATGGGCGAATCATACGAGCACCAAGGACACACTGGACCAACAATAGCTGACTGGGCTGGGCTGCTGCCAAAACCTGCAGTAAGAATTGAATCCGCCTGCGCCTCGTCAGGAGCCGCCCTAAGAGCAGGAATATTTGCTATACTTTCGGGCATGCACAAGGTCGTGATGGTTGGTGGAGTAGAAAAGATGACTCACCGAACAACAGCTGAGGTGACAGAGTTTCTGGCTATGGCATCTGACATGCCCTTCGAACAGTGGAATGGAATAACCTTTCCTGGACTGTACGCTCTCATGGCTACAGCTCACATGCACGAGTACGGCACAACCGAAGAACAGATGGCACGCGTGGCAGTGAAAAACCACCACAACGGAACCTTGAATCCGAAGGCTCACATGCAGAAAGAGATAACTTTAGAAAAGGCATTGGCATCCAAGGTTGTTGCATGGCCCCTAAAAATTTATGACTGCTCCCTTATAACCGACGGAGCCAGCTGCCTGATCTTGACTCATCCGGACCTTGCCCGAAAATTCACTGATACGCCAGTTCACGTTATCGGTTCTGGACAAGCCAGCGACGCCATCGGGCTTTATGAAAGAAAAGAGCTTACATCGCTTAAGGCTGCCCGGCTTGCGGGGCAAGATGCCTATCGGATGGCAGGCATAAAACCAGACAATGTTGATGTTGCAGAAGTCCATGATTGCTTCACCATCGCCGAAATAATAGCCTACGAAGACCTCGGTTTCTGCGATGTTGGAAAAGGCGGAAAACTGATGGAGGACGGCGTAACTGAGCTGGATGGGAGGCTTCCGGTTAATCCAAGTGGAGGATTAAAATCGAAGGGGCATCCTGTTGGCGCAACTGGAACCGCTCAAGCCTACGAAATTTACTTACAACTAACAGCGCAAGCTGAAAAGAGGCAAGTGGACGGGGCAGAGGTGGGTTTAAGCCACAATGTTGGAGGCTCAGGAGCCACTGCCTGTGTGCACATTTACAGGAGAGACTAGAAAGATGTCTGAGACTGCTCCTTTCACAGTGTCAAGCTTCTACAGGTTTGTAAGCGAAAAGCGGCTAATGGCAGCCAAGTGCAACGAATGCGGAACTGAGATTCTGCCCCCAAAACCAATGTGCACCAACTGTTTTTCGACTAACCTGAAATGGATTGAACTTGACGGTGCCGGAAAGCTGCTCAGCTACACAATAATCTATGTTGCGCCAGAACAGTTCCAGTCTATGGCACCCTACACCGTTGGCATCGTAGAATTACAGAACGGTCTTCGCTTACCCGGGATGATCCGCGGCGTGAACCCTGAAGACATCAAAATTGGAATGAAACTGAAAATCGGCTTTGAAACATCAACTTCACTTCAGTGGCCTGCATGGACCAGATACTTCTTCAAACCCGCCTAATTGTCTCAGAAGTTACTCGTTGTCAAACCGGTAGAGTGTCAGTTCTTTATTGTTTGTTTTTGGTATGGTTATGGTGAATTGTGCACCTTTGCCGGGTACACCTGTTTCCTGGATGGTCCAGCCGTAACTTTCGCAGATTTTCTTTATCAGGAACAGCCCGTAGCCTGTGCTCTTCCCGTACCCTTCATAGAAAATCTTTTCTTTCTCGTTCTCTGGGACGCCAACTCCATCATCTTCATAAACCAGTTTCAGTTGATTCTCCTCTTCTTCATAGTAGACTCTGATTTGGCTGAACGTTTCTCCGTATTTCAGTGTGTCATCAATAAGATTATAGAATACTTGTCTCAGCAACGAATCAGCCATCACCATCAGGCCTTGACACTCATTCACAAGCTTTATTGTACCTGAACATGAAAGCAGCATGGCTGCCTCGTCAACGTTCTTCTCCACATCTGTATATGAAAGCTCTTCTACGCCCAGCCTCTCGTAGTTTCTTGCGAAGTCAAATATTTTCTCCATCTGATCAATGGCTGATTCAATGTCCTCCAAATGGTCTAAGGCGTCAAAGTTGGTTTTCAGCTTCTGTTTAGCCAGATAAGCGTTGTTGGCGATTGTCGAGAGCTTGTTTCGGGCATCATGTCTGGTCAGCTTGCCAATAACCCCCAACTTTTCATTAATTGCCACCAGCTTATTCATCATCCGCTCCAGCTTTTCTTCAGCCCGCTTCCGCTCAGTGATATCTCTTAGGCTGCCTTGAAATCCAACAAAGTTGTTGTTGGAATCTCGAAGCAGTTTCATTTTTAGTTCTCCCCAAAAAGTGGAGCCGTCTTTGCGTACATATTCGTATTGTTTGAGTGGAATTTCATAATTGGGGTTTTCTGCAGCTAACATGATTGTCTCCTTGAAGTCGGCTACTCCTCGTTCAAAAGATTCAGGAGTCATGAACTCTTTTGGAGTTAATTTTAGCATTTCCTCAGGAGTGTAACCAGATACTTTTTCGACAGAGGAACTCGCATATGTGATATCAAGATTCATGTCCTGAATGTAGATAACATCAGTAGTGTTTTCGGTCAGCAAACGATACTTTCTTTCGCTCTCCTTTAGTTGTTCAGTTATTTTTTTGCGTTCAGTGATGTCCCGTGTGATAACTTGGAAATACTTCTTCCCGCCTAGCTCAATCACCTGTACTGTGTTTTTGATGTCTCTGATTTCGCCTGTTTTAGTACGATGTTTTGTTTCGAACTCGTCTTTTCCAGTTTTCAATATCTTTGTCATGCGTGCTCTTGTATCGTCAGGGGTCTCTAGAACCTCATAATCAGAAACAGTGAGCTTCTCAAACTCTTCTCTTGAATAACCAAGTTGACGATGGGCTTCTTCGTTGAAGTTAACTGCAGTTCCATTAGAGTCAATAATTAAGATGCCCAAGGGGGTTTTATCGAAAATTGCACGATACCGTTTTTCTGCCTCTCGGAACTTGCTTTCCAGTTGTTTACGTTCGTTGACATTGAGAGCAAGTTCAGACGCTGCAACTATGTTTCCTCTTTCGTCTCTGATAGGGGTGGCGGTAAGCTCTATCCAAACGCGTTGACCGTCCAGACCAGGAACCAATTGTTCATGTACAACATGATTTTCTCCTGTTTCAAAGATTTTTTTAACTCCGCAGCCGGGGCAAACGCTATTCAAGTCATTGTATGTTGTGTAACAAGTTTTTCCTTGCATGTCGCCGAAGATGTTTTTAAGAAAATTGTTTGCCCATAAGATTTTGTAATCTTTCGAGATTATTGAGAGTCCGGCGCCAATATTTTCTGTAACTTGTTCAATTGTTTCTTGTTCTTGCTGCAGCTGTTTTTCCATTTTTTTTCTGTCTGTAATGTCTCGAAATATTCCTTGAAGTACTTTCTTCTCTCCCAATTCAAAGATGTTGGCTTTGACTGCCACCTCTCTGATTTCTCCAGTTTTTGTGATAACCTGCGTTTCTAGAACCTGTCCTTCTTTATTGTTGATATGCTGCGTAAAAGTTCTGCTAAATTTTCCATCCACTTCTTCCATAGGATGAAGAATGCTCTGATGTGCACCAATTATTTCAGATTTTGTTCTGCAAACCAACTTTGTTGCTGCACGGTTACAGTCGAGCAGTATACCTGTTTCAGCATCAGCCAAGAAAATTGAATCCATTGCTTCCTCAAACTGCTTCCGATATTTTTCTTCAGACTTTAGAAGCGCTTTTTCCGCCTGTTTAGCCTTCACAGCCGTTGTTATGCCATGTGCAAGTTCCGCATACACTGTCGCAGGTTTTCCTTTTTTGTCAAAGTATCTATCGGCACCAAGATTAATTGCCTTAATCGCTATCTCTTCTCTCCCCTTCCCAGTGAACAAAATGAATGAGACCTCTTTTCCGCTGTCTCGCAGTTCTTTCAAGAAGTCCAATCCATCTGTTTCAGACATCTGATAATCAGAAACTATAGCATCGTACGTTTTTTCTGCAAGTTTTTGCAGGGCTTCCTTGACAGATAATGCGGGTTCTATCTGGAACGAACCCTGAATTTCCAATATTCGTTTAGAACTCTTCAAAAAGTCGGCATCATCGTCTACATGTAAAACGCGTATCAACCTTTCGGAGATTAAGGGTACAGGAGTTTTCTGTGGCTGTTCGGCAGACGATTTTGGCATTTGCTGACTTATCATCCTCCGATGGCTATTTGGAGCTTTCAAAACACCTTTTAGATTAGATTAATTGGCTATAATATTTGCGAAATGAAACTATGGAGTAGTAATCTTGTAAACTCGGATTCGGAATACCGCAGTTAAATATGTTTGAGCTATCCACCAATTATCCTGAAGTTTTTTAGCATCAGCTTTTGCGCTTAGCTTTCACAGCCTCTTTTATGGCAGAAGCAAGTTCCACATACACCACTCCAAAATTTCCATTTTTGCTGAAGCACCTGTCTACCCCAAGGTCATGGGCTTCATTCACTATCTCTTCTCTGCGTTCTCCAGTGAACAAGAAGAACGGTATATCATTTCCTTCCTTTCTTAATTCCTTAAAAAACTCTAACCCACTTTTTCCGAACATCGTGTAATCGGAAATAATCACATCATACGCTTTTTGCCCAATTTTTTGTAGAGCCTCCTTAACTGATAGGGCGCTTTCAACTCGAAAAGAACCCTGCTTCTCCAGCAATCGTTTGGAAATTATAAGAAAATCCTCATCATCGTCCACATGCAGAACACGCATTACTGTTTTTTTTGTTGCATCTGCATTAGTTGTTGATGATGGTTTAGCAACTGTTTTCACCATGTTGCAATCAATCGTCCTACTCAATGCTAATTTGAATCTGGATGAATCTCTAAATTTGACGCCTGACTATAACCGTTGTGCCGTCAGGGTATAGACCGTGGCATTGACATATAGGTTGATGCGTCACTGGGCTTGTTTGTTAAGTTGCAGTATTAACCTTGGTATTTCGGTGGCTGAAGAGGCTATGTAGTGAGCGCCTGAGCGGGTCAAATTGTCCATAGATGAGAGACCAGTCGTCACTCCCACAGCAAGAACATTAAGGCTGCTGGCGCAAGCCACGTCTTTGACGCTGTCTCCCACTAACAAGGCTTCCTGAGCCTCAATTTTCAATGCCTCCAAGACCGCCTCTAGGTGGATGGGATGGGGTTTAACTTGTGGGACATCTTCGCGCATGACTACAGCATCGAAAAAGTGTGCCAAACCAAAGCGGTCAAGAATGTGTTTTGTTGCCTTCTCGCCGCTTATGGTGCATAATGCAATTTTCAGGTTCATGTTTTTCAGGGCTTGGAGGGTTTCAGGTATGCCCGGAAACATTTCAGTTATTTTTGCTGACTTTAACTCGAAGCTCTCTACAATAGAGAAAACCCTCTTTTCTGTTTCTGCGAACTTTTGCTCCTCAATTCCCTTAGTTGCCATGTATTTTTTTACTTTCACTAGCATATCGAAGGCGGTTTCTTTCATTGAAAAGAGCGATGAAGGGAAGCCCTGTTCTGTGAGGTATTGTATGACTTCTGTTCTGCAAGATTTGACGTCAAGCTTGAATGTTACAAGGGTTCCGTCAAGATCAAATATCACTGCCTTGATCACAGTCATTTCAGCCTCTTTGTTGCTCTGAAACATACTGTTGCCGTCATAAAATTGCTTTTGGTTTTCAAAATCAATCTGCAGACATCGTTAAGGAACGTTAGAGGAAAGATTTTCTGTTCATATTCTCTCTTCGTAAATGCTTTTTGTGGGTTCAACAGAGAAACCATGTAAATGTAGGGGTGGGTTGCATGCGTCTAAAAGTGATGTTTTTCGCCAGCTTATTGCTTATTGCGGGTTTAACCATGTTCTGTTACGGCACATCTATGACTAATCAGGTGATGAACCCTGAGAGCCTTATTTCAGGAACATATCTTGTGGTGATAGGAATTTTTGTTGGCATAGCCGGCTTTCTGATGCTGCTGTTACAGATGTTTCAGCGCCAGTCACTCGCCTACTGATGGCAAGTGTGACTTTTAGATTAAGCGAACTGCCGAAGCTTTGAAGGTGAGAAAGATTTCGGAGCCCACATTCAGTTTCATTTCTGTTAACGATTTCTTTGTTATTTGGATGCTAAACTTTTTTCCGGCGTCAACAGTTATTTTTGCTATTGCGCCTAAATCTGTGATTCCAACAA
>CAZYJH010000013.1:0-18136 GCA_964647775.1 uncultured Candidatus Bathyarchaeia archaeon | reverse complement strand
GTTTTTCACATGCTTGTTTCAGGCAAAGTAGAAACAAAGTAGCCCTTGTTTTCTATCCACTGCTTTTGTGCCTCAACATTTAGGGCTCATAGATGCCGTATACATAGTCGTCGACTTTAACGTTGAGTTGTCTCTCGTGGTAATCAAGGATGCTTTTCAGCTTCTTCTTGTCTATGTACATGAATTGTTTTTTTCCACGGCGACCAAATGATGCCCCCGCTCCAAGCAGAGCACCATGTGTCTTGACGCCTGAAGCCTTTGCTATGCAACCCATGTATGTCTGAGTTGCGAGTATAACTTTCATTCTATCATTGATCACTTTTCTAGTCACCGGACCGACAGTTTGTCGTTCATCATTATTGTTTGTGTAAGTTATCGTCAATATGTCGCTGTCACTTGTGGCTTTAAGAATTTGTTTAATAATCTGTTGAAAAGCCGTCCCAGCATTGCAGCCCCAAATTCTTATTGTACTATTGCTGTGGAAAGCCTTCTTGAAGTGGTCTACGTCAGGCATATTTTTGCTATTAAAGTCTTTCAGACGGGAATCCTTGTCATCTGGATCGCGTTCGTCAACATAGTTAACGTTGGCTGCAGGATTCACCGTAGAGTAAACTTCGATTGTGCCATTAATTTGCTTTGATGATAACCCCCCTTTCATGACAACGGCATCTGCCTCTCTAGGCAACGGGTCTCCTGTTGACACGGGTTTTGCCTCTTCACTACCTATCACATCTGCGACAGTGATTGTGAAGATTTTTGGACTGGACAATGTTGCGCCTCTAGTGTCTTTAGCTATTACTGCATAACCATTAATTCTTGACTGGGGAATATCTAAGGTATTAAGGAGGATTACTCCTCCTTGCCAGGCATGACTAAAAATGCTAAGCTCTTTAATTGTTCCAGGTCTTGTTTTTCCTACGTTCTTGATGTAGTCGTAAACGTTAGTTATGGATATCGTGTTCCTTCTGGTTTTACAGTAGATGTGATCATTTATCGTTACATATTCGCTCATAAGTGGGGCTCCATCCCCTTGCTTCTCTTCTTTTGTCTTCACCCATCTTTCTACAGTGCCTTTTTTGATCTTCCTCAAGGTTTTCTTATTGCCATCTTTGAAGTTGAAGTAAGTTACAACTGTTCCTTTGTCTATGATCTTTTTAACTTCTAATTCAGAGACGCGAGAGTCGCAAAAAAGTTCAAAGTTTGTGCCACCGCCTTTTGGATGTTTAGTCGTTGGGTAGTCGAATCCCGCAACCATCACTACTTCGCTGGGTTCATACAAAGTCACTGTTAAAACAAAATTGATTGCACTCCAAGTGTCAGACGCTTTACCTCTTTCCCGTGAAAGACTCACAGCGGCATACAGGGGCGATCCTTCTTTCGGTGTAAATGTAATATTACCGCCACTGTGAGAGCGCAACACGAACTTTTGTTCCAAGTTGGAATATCCAGAGGCAGAAACTGTTAGGACGTAGTCGCCCAAATCAACTAGAAGTCTACTAGGTTCTGTTAGCTGCAAATGATGCCCCATCGTCGGATTGGACTGAAAATTCACGGTTTTGCCGTCTGTGGTTAATGTAGGTTTTGCCTTATCAATATTGTTTCCTTGTTTATCTATTATTTTAACGCGCAAAAAGTAGATTTTCTCTCCAGTCACATTGTTCACCTTAGCTAGATCATAATTTTATATCAAATGGTTCAGTGTATTCAGGCATATCTCCCTCGTATTCTAATGGTTCTTCTACAGCTTCCTCTTTTTCCTCAACCACGCATTGGAATGTTGGAGGTGCCTTCATTCTTTCTTCTGTTGTTCCTTCAACATATTTGGTGATTTCTTTTCCAGTGAACAGTACTGTGTCTTTGTCTTTTGAAGTCCACTTCGCTGAATATTTTAGCCCACTTACCAAGTCTTTGAATCTGAATGAAAGGTAACCATCGCCACCGTCAACGCCCTCAGATGCGGCAAAAGTTTTGCTGTACTCTCCTCCCTCACTTTCCAGTGTTAGTTTGTCATCAGGAGAATAGGGATCATCTGGATCTATTGGTAACGCCAACTCGTAAAATGGATGCTCAGACACCTTTCTTGTCCAAAAATCGTAGAGCCCATAATTATGGCACCAGCTGTGTTCATATCTTAAGTGGACGCTTTTGATCTTACCCTCTTCTTTCTGTGCCGTCACGTTGACGCAATATCCAGTGTCAAGATTCCAGTTCTTCAGATATTTTTTCAAATCATCTTTCCCTGTTGATCCTTTATAGTAGCCGATGGCGAGTTTACACAACGCCTGCGACAGGGTAAAGGCTCTATTCAAGTAATCCCAGTAGTCATGACCTCGGAAACTATAATTGACCAAGTCCATGGTAGGCTTGTCCGGGAACGGGAACAGTGCCCTGTCATAACTGCCGTCAAACGCTTCAAAAAGGTTATCACCTGCATCTTCTAAGGGTTCTTCCTCCAACTTCCTTCCATAAACTTCCTCGAAACACTTACGGGCATCTCCAAATAACTCCACGGTCTTGTCCTTTATTCCCACAAAGTATCCTAGACCCACATCGTCAATGAAGTCGCTCCAGCTTTTCGAACTCCCTGTACTTGAAAGATCTTTTAGACCAAAGTAGCTTTGTGCGAGCCACGCGTCTTGATGGGTCTCTGTCATCATGTGCATAGAGACTTTTCCCTTTCTTGCCGGCAACATCGGAAGTTCTATTTTGCCGATGTACGGAACTAGCTGATTCCAGTAGGCTCCTGCAATTGTGTTAATGTAAGGATGACAAACTACATCGCACGCGATGTGGCTTATAAAACCCAAGGTAAAGGCCATCAGTCTATCTCCTGATTCGCTTCCCACCCCTTTACCCTTAGCATAGTCAATGAGTTTTATGGCATATGTGCCTGCCATGTTATAGTGGAACAGGTCAGCCGCAAATTCTGTTCCTTTTTTCTCGTCAGGATTATAGTATGGAAGGTCAGGAAAAACTGCTCCCAAGTACGCATATTGAGAAATGTTCTTGTCCGTTTTTTCCGCTGCATCCTTCTGCTTGAGTTCGTTCTTCTTTACGGGTTTAGCCTCAAATATGTGTTCATTTCCCTTTTTGAGTGCGTGACAGGTTTCGATCAAAGTTATAAAATGCGCAATTGACGCGGGCATGCAAGTTATCTCCATTTCAGATATTACACTGAGACAAATCGGTCAACAACATACTCGATTTCTCCGTCCTTGTGAAGAATCATTATTTTATTCATCAATTCGGTTACTTCTTTTTTCATCTCTTCGTTGTATTCTGATTCCTTACTTTTTGGGTAATAGAGGATACGGGCGAGAAGCTCTTCTGTTGGCCAGGGATCGGTATTATTTTTGCGCTGTCTTATCGTAACGTCGTCAGGCCATTTTCCTTTCTCGGGGTCCACAGCCGTTTTCCTGTTATAGGCGCGCTCTCCATCATCATAAGAATAGGCAACGTGTTTTCTCTTTGTTTCTATCTTTATGCAACCTAGAGTGTTAAGCCGAGGACAGCTTAGGTCACAGTGTAGCTGTCGCTTTTCGCATTCACTTATGTTAACTGTTTTTGGAGAGTAATGACATTTCCGACGGCTCGCTCGTTCAGCAGCAGCTTGAAAAACTTTACCGTCTACCTCACTACAGGGAATTAGCTTCCAATCAACTGTTGGATCCACCTTCACGAACTCCTTGAAGGACTCTCCTAAACCAAAGAACGCCTCCACCGCGTTTTCTTCTGAAAGATTAAGATCAAAAATTTCTATTTCAAGAATTATTTCAACCTGACGCACAGTACCTTTTAGTGTATCTGCATTCTCAACTATTCCCTCTGCTGACCCAGGCATCACTCTAAACTCGCTTAATTCCAGTTTAATTAAAAGTTAGCTATTAGTTTTTTCATCTCTTTTTTGTGCTTAGCAAAATGCTAAATCGCCTTATCATTATTACATAAGGTTTGGTTCTTGAAAATGGGTGAACCATACGCGCACAAGTCCATGGAATTCAAAGCCTTCGGCGTTTCAGACCCGCACCTAGCAGCAGACCTCAACACAAAATTCGATGATCTTCCAGAGCCTCAAAGACGTGTGCTGGAGACCTACTCAGGCAACTGGATGCGCGACTTCTCGCAGGTTTTTGTCCCAATGGTAATCGACAAGTGCGCCTGCATCAAAAAGGAGATTAATTTCACTCAGCTGTTCGCCAAAAAACCTGACAGCACTACAATAGGGCGACTTGGCGCAGAAGAGCTTGTTACTGCGCTCCTGAAGGTCATCGCGACAATAGAATTGGGAGAGCCAATAGGCGACAAGGTTATCATCCCCAAAAATCTGGGACAATACAAGACTGAAGACCACATGGATAACCCAGCTGGGCTACGGTTAAAGGAGCTTGTGGTCAGGGTCGGAGGAGAATACGTTACCGCCAGCGGCAAAGACCCCGGAGTGGCAGAAGCAAGAAAACGGGAAATAGGCTCAAGCGCGTTTAAAGGAAAACTTCAGCTTGAGGAGCCTAAACTCTATGAGGTGGGAGAAAGCGGTCTTGCGTGTCACATCTACGGCACAATAGAGTGGATAAAGCAGACATTCATGAAGGCGGTTACAGATGACCCGCGGCACAACAGGATGCTGTTCGGAACAGGACTGCACGGCGTGGAAGACTATTTTGGGCATGCAAACTTTATCGAGGCTGCCCTGAATTCCCTGCGAGATCAAACGGCTGTGGATACTCTCTTCGAGAAATGTCAGGTGCCTCCGAAAGAACAGAAAAAGCTGATGCGCTCAAAATGTTACAGGGGGGACACGGTTAGGCAGCCCATCACGACAGGAACGTTCGGGGAAATTGACACAAGAATCAGCATAGCCCACAGCGTTCTGCCGCTAATAGACGTCTACTTTGATCACCTCGACAAAGCAATCGATGTTTTCCTGGGACTAATCGAGGAAGACAAGGCGTCTACATGGGACAAACTGAAAGAGCTGACGGCAAAAAATAGGGCAGCTTTCGCGTTGACTCTCCTGCTGGAGGGAATGGACAGAGCCGGAATCCGCATGCCCATCCTGTATGTGGAGACGATCGAGTTAAGCCTCCCCGCCATGCTTCTTCCAAAAGAAATCGAAAAAGAGCTGCAGGGCTTCGAGTTTCCAGTGCGTATTGAAACAAAATATGTTCCGCCCACTCAAGCAGTTGTGGAGTATCAGAAATACTATAAAGTCATCAAAGCTGCGATGCCGCATCTCAAGAAACTGAAGGAGATGGTAACTGAAGCTATTCTGTCCATGTTACCTGACGAAGTCAGAAAAATGATTGAAACATGGAAAATGCTTCAGGACGCCTATGAAAGATTCCGAAAGTATCTCAAAAACAAAATCCGCATGATAATTCTGATGGTAATCCAGGACATGCTGGGAATGGACCTTGAAGATTTTGCCGCCAAGAAACATAAGACGCTGGAGGAACTGGCTGAGGACACCCGAGGATTAGCCATCCACATTATGGAAGCCATCACTCACTGGGAAGCTAAAACAGCTCTTGAGGTACGCATCGAAAAGGGCGGCGACCTATATAGTGTGAAAAAAGACAAACGAATTGTACCGGATTATGAGAAACCGCGGGAGCTTCCGCCATCCCACTCCGAAGTCTGCAAGGATCACCCCCCAAAATCCAACAGGTCACTATTCTATGAACTTCAGATTGAGTTGGCAGTCCATGCTGACAAGCACCTTGGAGTGCTGATGCATGACGTCTGGAGTGAAGCCTCTCCAGAAACGAGAATCATCGCCAATGCTTCATCTCTTCTGAGCGCAAGCGATGTGGAGAGGCTGAATAAGGAGGCGGCGATGGTAGCTGAAAGGGAAAAGAAGCGTGCAGAAAAGATGCAGCGCACGTTCGCTCAGAACGATTCAAGCCTTTCTCCTGCAATGGTGAAACTTTTGAATGCTGTTGACCTTTACGTTTCGCATCCTGAAGAGTCGAAATGGTGGATAGACGTGATGAAGAACTTCAGTCACAAAATCGAAGATGACATCAGCAAACGCAACGAGACAAGAAGCCATCGGATGACATCAGCTAAAAAGGAGAAAAAATAGCTTTTTGAGGCAACAGCCTAGGACTTTTTGGTCGACGCCATTGAAGAGTCTGCCGCAAGGTTGAAGTTAAATGTGGCGTTGTCCAGCTCCAGCCGCACCTCGCTTGGGAGCCCCTCACAGGAGAGCAGCAGTATGTCCTCGCCATCCTTTACTGTGCCTTCGCAGAGAACATTTTTGTCCTTGTCGAGAACCGTGTAAGATGCCTCTCCTTCGAAGGTGAAGGCTTCGCCGTTGAGGTCGTAGAGTGTTATCCTGACAAGATTTTCGATGTTGCATGTTATGGGCTTCTTCTGAAACACGCCAGGTTTGCCGTATAGTTCACATTTCTTTGCCTTCGCCCCGCCTGGAGTGCAGCTTTCGGGGTCGTCTGGAGGTCCTTCATGGCAGAGTTTATGGTATTTTAGTTCCGGCTTGTTTTCAGAGTCAAAAAACAGAATCTCGACCCGCCTGTCTGTTAAACTCTTTGAGTATTTTGTGGTGTGGTGGCTTTCGCCGCAGCCCACTATCTTTTTGTCGTCCACAAACTTCAGGGCTGTCCTGTAGTCGTCTAAACGGGAAACGTCGCTGCCGTAGCCCAGCGCTTCAGTGAGCATCATCATGTAAAAGTCGAAGAAGGCGCCCCAAGTATCCGAGTCCATTACGCCTTTCGCTTCGATGGACTTGTCGAATTGTTGGTTGTAGGTTTCCTGAAAAGTTTTGATGGCTTCTTTTGTTTTAGACCCCAAGATGTTGTCGGCGTCGCCTGGGTCGCAACTCCATCCCCAATTGTCTGATATCCATTTCAGGATTTTCTGGTAATCCTCGATTTTGCTTTTTCCTCCATCCTGAGGAGAGACAGTTTTCACCCAGTCGTTTTTGTGACCCAGCAGAAGATGTAACGCGTTTTCTGCCCGTTTTTCTGAGAGAGTCTGATTGTATGTTGAGGAACCGCTTTTGTCTGTGTGCCCCGCCACCAGCAGCATCATGGAAGGGTTCTTCTTGGCGTAGAGATAGCAGCAGGCTAGGCTGTCGATTGCTCCGGGCAAAACAACTGCGCTGTCGTGATTGAAGTGTATGTCTTCGATTTCGAAAACGTCAGCGTGTTTAAGTTCAAGCGTGATCATCAGGGCATCTGAGGTTTTTTCTTCTCCCTCAGCTTCAACTAGAAAGTAGTATTCCTGTTCTTCCTTCAGTTCGGCTCCTGCAAGATCATCCAGTGAAAGCTTCCAGGAGGCTTCAATCTTTTTTCCCTGCACTTCCGCCTCGATTTCAGTTATGAAACCTGTTTGAGAACCGCCGCTTTCCCATATCATAAATCTGGCTGGGGTTCCATCTTTAAACTCTTCTACTTCGGCGATGAGTTTGACTTCTTCATCGAGTTTTGCGCGTTCCCTGTCCCAATTTGCGCTTGTAATCTTGCCGGGTTTCCCAAAATCTGCCTTCACAATTTTCTTTTCGGTTGTTTGTGGGGGCGGAGGAGTTACTGGCGCTCCTGCCGCTGTTTCTCCTATGAAAACTGTTCCAACAGCCATAACTGTTCCTGTGGGAGCATCAACTGGGTCATTGCATGTCATGGCTGTGTCTCCCTGTCTGGCGGCTGGCTTCCCGTTTATGAAGACCCCTGTGCTTCCAACAATAATTTTTCCCTGGTTTGAGGGCGGCTTCTGGAAGGGTCCCCCAGCTGGGATGTGGGGCGGCATGTTCGTTGCTCCGCTCTGCACCGTCGCCGCGGGTTTGCCTTCAATAAACACGTCAGTGCTAAGCCCGGTAGTTATCATTCCGTTAAAGGGTGATGGAGTAGGAGTGGGTACTGGTCCACCTGGAGACGGCACCATAATGATGTGGATGTCGGTGCCGACAATCTTGTCGCCCTGCTTTGCTGCTGGTGGACCCACTATTGTGTCTCCTTCGGTTGGCTTGCTCCGCATTCAGCGCAGAACTTTGCCACAACCGGAATCACAGCCTCACAGTTCTTGCACGTCTTAGTGTCTACTCCAGCAGGAGGACTCTTACCACACACAGGACAGCGTTTAGCCGTAAAAGCCATCTTGCTGCCACAGTGCATGCAGTAGCGTTTCTTCTCCAAGAAAACCACCGCAACAACAGCACGATCCAAATCCTTCGCGTCCACGGACACAGTTGCTGTTCCAGCCTCCTTCGAAGCCACCAGACCAGTCTGTTCTGTCCCTTTTCCTTTAGGAATCTTTACTATAGGCTTCGTCACCTTCCCCATCGAAGAAACAACACTAATCTCAGTGTCTGCCAACGCTGCTACGGGCTTTCCTTCATAGTCAAGCAGTTCAAGGGTGATAGTGGATGTGGATGTTCCATCAGCCATAAGTTCAGTAGGCTCTGCGGTGAGTTTGATTCTGGCGGGTTCAGGAACCTTCTCCTTAGGCTTCCGCTTCTTGAGGAAATACCAGATGACAATAGCAGCCACGACAATCAAGACGATAACGAGGATTATCCAGTAGGGAAATCCAGCGGCTGTAGCCTCCTCAACAGTAATCGTTATCGTGACAGTGTCAGAGTTGCCAGCAGCGTCGGTCACCGTTAAAGTAACAGTGTAGTTGCCTACTGTCCCGTAAGTGTGACTGACGGTTTCTCCTGTTGCCGAATTGCCGTCTCCAAAGTCCCAGGAATAACTGGTGATGCCCACGTTATCGGTGGAGCTGGCGGCGCTGAAAGTCACCTTAGACCCAGCGCTCACAGTCATGTTGTTGCCTGCGTTCGCAACTGGAGGAGTTACATCGTCCCCGCCTCCATTGACGACAACATCTTTTGTGGCTGTGTCTGTTAAGCCGTCATTGTCTTCAACGGTTAGGGTGACAGTGTAGGTGCCAACCGAAGCATAAGAGAAGGTTGTTATATTTCCTGTTCCTGTGTTCCCGTCAAAGTCCCATGAATAAGTAACGATTTCTCCGTCAGAATCAATGCTTTCTGTAGCATCAAAAGTTACTGTTTCGCCCACTTCCGGAGACTCGGGTGAAATGGTGAAAGAGGCTTCAGGGGCTCCGTCAGGCTGACTTATGGGTATGGTTTTTGTTGTTGTGGCTTTTAAGCCGTCATTATCTGTGACAGTTAACTCGAGAGTAACAACGCCAGCATACGTGCCCATGGTTTCTATTGTTTCTCCTGTTCCGAGTACGTTTCCTTCACTTAACCAGAGGTATTCAACTATTTGTCCGTCAGTGTCGCTGCTTCCTGAAGCATTACAAACTATTGTTTCGCCCACTTTCGGAAACGCAGGTGAAATGGTGAAGACAGCAGTAGGAGTTCCTGCCACGCGTACAACATAGTCTATTGTGACATGAGAGTAATCTGTCATAAGCGACGTAACTTTAAATATGATATAGTTTCCTTCCTCTCCTTCTTGGGCTAACGATACGTAAGTATGACCGACGACCGTAGCCGCACCAAACCGAGTGTAACCACTAGAGGGAGGAGCAACATCATTGATAGTTGTTGTTCCAAGATCACCTAGATCTTGTAATCCCCTCTGTCCCAAATTGTTAGCATAGAAACTACCTGAGCCTCCAGTAGCACTATAATAAAAATCTCCCCCTGAATATCTACCGCGAATATTCGTGGAAAAATCGTAGCTATCACCATCAGCTAAGGTTAATGTTGCAGCTTGCGTGATTGGCACAATCGTTACAAATACAGTAACAATCAAAACCAAAACTAAAATGGTAGAGACTAATTTTTCACTCCTTTGATTTCTCATAGATTGTCTCTCATTAAAATCAGATTCTTTTGATACGTTCCTCAACAATTATCCCCCATTTTGTGTGCGTACATTTCCAATCAGAAAAGATGTGCAAAGTGAAATCGCCAAAACAAAAAGGATTGCTTTTAAGCCAACATGTCTCCTCATATCAATCCCAAACCACATATTATGAACTAGAGATAACATGTTGTGTCAATTGGCTTAATAAAATTTCTTCCAACAATGCTTCCGCCCATAACTCCTGTTCATCAGACCTAAAAGCTACAAGTAAACCACTAATCTACACCAGAATACACATTCTTCTAGAGCAAGGATTGCCTCTACGTAAGTGAACAAGAACCCACTAACCCTGTTCTCTTAATCTTTTGGTTGGCTTGCTCCGCATTCAGCGCAGAACTTTGCCACAGCCGGAATCACAGCTTCACAGTTCTTGCATGTTTTCGTGTCTACTCCAGCAGGAGGACTCTTATCGCATTCGGGGCAACGCTTGGCTACAAAAGCCATTTTGCTGCCACAGTGCATGCAGTAGCGTTTCTTCTCCAAGAAAACCACCGCAACAACAGCACGATCCAAATTTTTCGCGTCCGCGGACACAGTTGCTGTTCCAGCCTCCTTTGAAGCCACCAGACCAGTCTGTTCTGTCCCTTTTCCTTTAGGAATCTTCACTATATGCTTAGTCACCTTCCCCAAGGAAGAAACTATACTGATTTCCGTGTCTGCCAACGCTGCTACGGGCTTTCCTTCATAGTCAAGCAGTTCTATGGTTAGTGTGGATGTGGACGTTCCATCAGCCATAAGTTCAGTGGGTTCTGCGGTGAGTTTGATTCTGGCGGGTTCCGGAACCTTCTCTTTTGGTTTCCGCTTCTTAAGGAAATACCAGATTACCACAGCAGCCACGACAATCAAGACGACAACAAGGATTATCCAGTAGGGAAATCCAGCTGGTACAGTCTCCTCAACGGTTATCACTATTGTTGTGGTGTCTTTTAGCCCGTCGTTGTCTGTGACAGTTAACTTTACGTTAAAGGTGCCAGACGATTCGAAGGAGTGAGTCGCTGTTATACCTGAAGCAGTGTTTCCATCTCCAAAATCCCACGAATAATTTTCGATGGTGCCGTCAGCGTCAGTGCTTCCTGTTGCATTAAATGTTACTGTTTCGCCCTCTTTTAGTGACTCGGTTGAACTAGTGAAAGAGGCTTCAGGAGCTTCGGCTTTGTAACGGAGTATTATTCCGTTTTCGCCCACTGCCCAAACATCGCCAGCGCTTACCCCAAACACTGACGCCAAATCTTCACTGGTTGGGCTTGTTATATTATTCCAGTCTGCTCCATTCCAGTGGATTATTGTCCCTCCAAGACCTACTCCCCAAATATCACTGGAGCTTACCCCAAACGTTGACCACATGGGTGCCGCAGTGGGACTTGTTACATTATTCCAGTCTGCTCCATTCCAGTGAATTATATTTGCTTCTGCTAACGTAAGGCTTGTTGCCCAAATATCATTGGAGCTTGTCCCAAACACTGACAATATGACTGCCGCAGTGGGGCTTGTTATATTATTCCAGTCTGCTCCATTCCAGTGGATTATCGTCGAGTCCCCATCTATGGTCCCACCTACTGCCCAAACATCGCCAGCGCTTACCCCAAACACGGACGCCAAGATTCCACTGGTGGGGCTTGTTACATTATTCCAGTCTGCTCCATTCCAGTGAATTATTGTCCCTTCCTCACCTACTGCCCAAACATCGCCAGCGCTTACCCCAAACACGGACCACAAGTCTCCACTGGTTGGGCATGTTATATTATTCCAGTCTGCTCCATTCCAGTGAATTATTGTCCCTTCCTCACCTACTGCCCAAACATCGCCAGCGCTTACCCCAAACACGGACACCAAAGTTTTACTGGTGGGGCTTGTTACACTATTCCATGTTGTTCCGTCCCAGCGGAGTATTGTTCCTAGATAGCCTACTGCCCATCCATCAGTGGAGCTGACCATCCAAACATGCAACAAGGTGTTCGTGGTTGGGCTTGCCGCCTTACTCCAACCTGCGCTTTGTGCATTTACTACCAGCAAAGGTGAACAGAGGCAAATCATCAAAATAAGCAGAATTGCTTCTAAGCCAACATGCTTTTTCATATTATCCCAAACCTGCACACTAAATCTAGGGAATATCGTTTGCACCGATTGACCTTATATAACTTATTCCACAATTTCTCCTTCCTCTGGTGTTAACAAAAACAGATTTACACAGTGCAGAATCGACCAACTTTAAGCTCCGTCAACGAAAAATAGCGCCCTCTTGACTTTACTAAAAAGAACGTGTCTAATGCTGCAGAGGGCATAAACTTCAGTTTCAACTGTTTTGTGACGGAAAAAAGTTGATGGCGAAGAGCTTAAATCCAAGTTTTGGACAACTTGGAACAATTGGACTGCCTCTGATACATCAGAAAACATCCACATTAACCCAATCACACAAAAATTATGGACCAAAAGTTTATGCGAATTCAATTCTGTCCTTCAGGCGTAGGTTTGGGGCATGTTGGTCGCTGCATCCCCATAGCCCAGAGGCTCAAAAAGGACGGCGCAGAAATCCTGTTTTCCACTTACCGTGAAGGCTTCAGATACGTTCAGCAGGAAGGCTTCCAAGCCGTTGAGGCTCCAGACATTGGAGTTCAGGTTAAGCCTGACGGAAGCATCGACTTCCGATTAACAACTGTGAAGCCTGGACCCTTTCTGACAGTTTACACAATCATGAAGCAGGTTGACGCTGAAATCGATTATATGCAAGCTTTTGAGCCAGATGTTGTGGTTTCGGATTCGCGGGCATCCTCTCTTATGGCTGCAAAGCTGCTGGACATACCCAGAATCTGCATTTTGAACCAGTTTCAGGTGTTTATTCCCAGACGAAGAAGGTTCCTGAAGCTTGCCAGAATAGCGGACGCCACCACTTTGACTCTTGTTGGAAGAATCTGGGCAGACGTGAATCAGATACTGATTCCGGACTTTCCTCCGCCCTACACTATCTCAACCAAAAATCTGCATGTTCCGAGGGCTTACCGCAAAAAAATGAATCTTATAGGTCCAATTCTGCCTGTCAGCTCCAGCGACCTGCCGGACAAGAAGGAGCTTCGAAAAAAGCTGGGACTGGAGGAATCTAAGCCAGTGATTTTTGCGCCAATCAGTGGACCCGCAAAGGAGCGTGCCTACTTCACGGGTGTTCTGAGGCAGATTTTCAGCAGATTTCCTGACGATTACCAGATTGTCATGTCTTTGGGTTACCCGAATTCTTCGGTGGAGCCTGTTGCTAACGGAAACGTGGTTATTCGCGGGTGGATTCCGAACCGTTTCGAGTACCTGAAAGCCTGCGATGTTGTTGTTTCCCGTGGCGGGCATGGAACCTTGTCCCAGTCGATTTGTTACGGCAAGCCCATAATTCTTGTTCCTACACCAAACCACACCGAACAATTCAACAACTGCAAAAAAGCTGCTGAGTTGGGAGTCGCAGAGATTATCCAGCAGGAAGACCTTACAGTGGATTCGCTTTTGGCGGCTGTCCAGAAAGTTTTGGAGAAGAGGTTCCAACAGAGAACGGAGCAGCTTCAGAAGGAAATCTCTAAGTGGAACGGCTTGGAAATTGCCACAAAAATAATCGCTGAAGCGGCATAACGGAGACTACCGTGGGGCTATTTCCAGCATTTTGAAGCCTCGGGCACAGGGGTTAAGCAATTCCACAATCTGGACGCGCCCCAAAAGGTCTCTGCTGCATTCAGCGATGCCAGCCACCTCATTTTCTGTGGGTATCAGAGACAGCAATGCAATCTTGTCTTTGAGGAGTTCGGTTTGGCACCGTGTTGGGAGCCCAAGCTTCAACTTGACGTTTTCTTCTGCCGCCTTTTCTGCGGCGTAGCGGATGGCGTGGGCGCCAGAAGTCAACTCAGCTATTCTGACGGGGATGCTTTCTTTTCCGAATGCTCGAACTTCTATGCCGTAGGTGCGCAGGATGTTTGAGGCGGTTTTTCTTAGGTTCGGCAAGATTTTTAGGATTTGTCCCCGTGCCTTGCGGGACTTTCTCATGGCAGAGATTCCCACCGCAGAAAGCTCTTCCAAGTTCATTCCCCTCAGAGACATGTCCAGATGCACCGCATCTGCCTTCACAGTCTTCAAGAGTTGCTGGCAGAGCTCCAGCTCATGAGCTATCAGCTGATATCCGTCATCGGCGTCGGCGAAGATGGGCTCAGCCAGAACAGAGCTTGCCTGTCTGTATGGGGGCTCTGTCAGAATAGCCGCGGCAGCCACGACCTTCAAGGGCTCAAAATGGTCATTTAAGATTGCGGCTCCAGAGTCAGCAGCAACTATCCTCAACACATCATCTCCAAAGTCCAGTCAGTATTGAGAAGGCTTCTCCCTACCTACAGAAGTTCTCAACGTGTAATATTTCTGTAGATAGATTTATGATTTATCTGCAAATTCGAACAATTTTACTATCAAGGCTGTTTTGTGCTAGGTTTGTTTGCAGGTTGCTATGGTAATGAACAAAGCATGAAAGGTAGGGGCGGTTCATTCCTATTTTTTGGTTTTTCCAAAAGGTCTTACTGTTACAAAATAGATTACTAGGACTGCTGCAATACCGATTATTATTATGGACCATACCATGTTAGATATCGTGAAAATCTCTGGTTCTGGTTTCCATGGGTCACATGGAATTGTGAAGGGTTCCATAACCGGAAAGTTATCTTGGTTGTTTTCGTCAATAATATACGGTGTTTCTCCGTTTCCGTTGTAGTCGCTCCAGTGGTTACCTGTATCGCCTTCATACCAGTTGTTGACTGAGGGAGACCACTCTGGGTTATCCCATGCGACATCGTAAACCTGTCTTGTATTGCTAATGAAGTTGTTATGTGTTATTTCATTGTCTGAACTGGCTATCTGGATGCCAACTCCATTGTTTGCGATGTTGTTGAATTGAATGCTAGTGAATAAGAGTTAGACGAGTTAGTGTAGTACGGAAGGGAATAATTGTGTCATGCTCTTTTTCTGTAGTTCATTCCAAGAACGTACAGTTCTGCGCTTTTGGCTCTGCTAGCCCTTGGTTTAACAATCTTCACGAAACTGAAATGCTGTCGCACCTCGTCAATGAAGCTGTTTGTTGAGCTTCCCTGAAACACCTTGACAAAAAAGTTTCCTCCATACCGCAGAACAGAAGCGGCTACCCTCAGCGACTGTCTTGCAAGGTCGATTTGGCGGGCGTTGTCAAGCTCCCAGATTCCAGACACGTTAGGCGAAACGTCTGAGACAACAACGTCAGCGGAGCGGGGCAAAAACTCGTGGATATCCTTGATTGTTTGTGGTTCAGCAATGTCGCCGATGATGGTGCGGACGTTGGACTCGTCAACAGGCTCCATCGGCTTCAGGTCAACTGCCAACACGAAACCTGACTCTTCTACAAGTTTTCTGGCTGCCTGCGTCCACCCGCCTGGGGCAGCCCCCAAATCCACCACCACGTATCCGGGCTTGATGAACGTGTATTTCTTTACTGCCTGAAGAAGCTTATAGGATGCGCGGGAACGAAACTTTTCCTCTTTTGCTTTCCGGTAATAATATTCTCTTTTCCGCTCTTTGACCCAGGCGTTAGGCAAAACTAGCTTTCACCAGGAGACTCGGTTTCCGTTTGGTCGAGACCCAGAATCCACATGGTCAATCTTGGGCACTCGTTGGGAGAAATTGGGCTCCAAGCTCCGCATCTTGCATCGTTTGGGCACATCAGACAGGGCGAATCGATGATGGAGTTTAGAGATGCGGGTTTGCGTTTAGGGAAAAGGCGGTATGTCCATCTTCCTTCATACAGTTCTTTTTCGCGGAGAATCAGTCCCTTGGTTTCCAGTTTCAGGGCGATTCGGCTTCCTTCTCTGCTTGTGGCGTCCAGTTTTCGCCAAAGTTCGGATTGAAGCACTCCGTCGCTTCCGTTGTTGGAAATAACATCTAAGGCTTTGTGTTCTAGTTCGTTGCGTCTTGGCATATAATGTCTGTCCTTACAGTCGTCATACTATATAGCCACTTCAAGACATAAAAAGATGTATGTTTTTGCCAATTCAAGCATATTACGGGAAAAGAAGAGTTTTCGGCTCTTGTTGACTGTAGTGCGAAACGTTTTAACACCCCCAAACAGCAATATCTTCTCTGCAAACCAAAAAACAGTCACTAGATATTGTTGGAAGGAGCATACAAGCTTGCCTGCAAACAATTCAGCACGCTCTTACTGCCTAGGCATCGAATCCACAGCAGACGATTTCGGCGTCGCAGTCGTATCCTTCGACGGCAAGGTTCTCTCCAACGCAAACGACTCCTACACGCCAAAGGAGGGCGGAATCCACCCGCGGGAAGCAGCCAGGCACCACGCCGAAGTCGCAGAAAAGGTTCTCACAGAAGCCCTAGAGACGGCGTCGGTGAAGCCCCGCGACATATGTTTGGTGGCGTTTGCTCAGGGTCCAGGGTTAGGTCCCTGTCTCCGCACAGGCGCAACAGCAGCCCGCGCCCTATCCTCCTATCTTGACGTTCCCCTGGTGGGAGTCAACCATTGTGTGGGTCACATCGAAATCGGCAAACTAGCAACCGGCGCCGCCGACCCTGTTACGTTGTATGTTTCGGGAGGAAACACTATAGTTTCAGCATTTGAGGCAGGCAGATACAGGATTTTCGGCGAAACACTGGACATTGCCATCGGCAACTGCTTGGACGTTTTTGCCCGTGCAGTAGGCTTGCAGCAAAAGAAGGGTGCGCCCTTCGGCGCCATAGTTGAGCAGCTGGCACGAGAAGGAGAACGATTTGTTTCTCTTCCCTACACCGTGAAGGGCATGGACCTGTCCTTCAGCGGGCTTTTGACAGCGGCTGTAAACGCGTTTCAGTCAAAGAAGGGCTCACTGGAGGATGTCTGCTTCAGTCTTCAGGAGGTTGCCTTCTCTATGTTGACTGAGGTGACGGAGCGGGCTTTGGCTCACACCGAGAAGCCTGAGGTACTGCTGACTGGAGGCGTAGCAGCCAACAAGAAGCTGCAGTCTATGCTTGGGGTGATTGCGGAGGAGCATGATGCCCGTTTCTGTGTTGTTCCCCTCCGTCTTGCCGCAGACAACGGCGCCATGATTGCCTGGGCTGGAATTCTTGCGTACAAGAGCGGAATCTCTACGCCCATAGAGAAGAGTTACGTTGATGTGAAGTGGCGCCTAGAGGACGTTTACGCGCCATGGGTGGAGGGATAAACGTGCTGATTAAGAAGGGCGCCGAAGCCAGCCTATACTTGGAGACGTGGCATGACCGCAAAGTCATTATGAAGCGGCGGCATCCCAAAAAGTATCGCATACCAGAACTGGACACTATGATTCGTTCTCAGCGGACAGTGCATGAGCCCCACATCATACACGAAGCCAAGAAGGCGGGGGTTCCGACTCCAACAATTTTAGAAGTTGACGTGGCAGAGGCAAACATTGTCATGGAGTATGTGGAAGGAAAACAGGTCAAAGAAGTGCTGGACACTGTTGCCCCGGAAGAACGGCTGCGGTTGAGCGGTCTTATGGGCAGGATGATTGGTAGGCTCCATAAGCATGGAATCATCCACGGCGACCTCACAACCTCAAACATGATATTGACGCCCCACGGCAAGATTGTCTTCGTTGACTTCGGCTTAAGCGAACGATCAGAAGAACTGGAGCCAAAAGGCGTTGACCTTCATCTGATGAAGCGGGCGCTGCAGAGCACCCACTATAAGCACGCAAAAGAATGCTTTAAAGAGGTCATGAAGGGATACGCCGAATCCGTGGGACAGGAAGAAACAAAAAAGGTTGCCGAGAAGATTCGTGAGATTGAGAAGAGAGGACGCTACGTCGCAGAGAGATAAAATAAGTCTGCACCAAAAAGTTGAAAGCTTCTAATGTTGATGCCTTAATGTTAACGTTCATTGAGGTGGTTTGTTGAGGATTCTACTTGATGAAATGTATGCGGGTTTGAAGGAGTATTTTGAGATTTTAGGCTGGGACGTATTAACTGCGCAGGAGGCAGGTTTGCGGGGAGCAAAGGACAGGGCTGTTGTAGAGTATGCCATAGAGAATAATCTGCTGCTTGTGACTCAGGACCAGAAACCCGCGGAGCTGGCGCACCTCAAGGACGCCAAGTACGTGCTCATCTCCAGCGCAATGATTGCCAAGATAGCGGATGAGAAAATCAGAGAAAAATATCCAGACCTCAAATGACAGCATCCGCCTTCATGAGGGACTAGAAGAAAATGAAACAAGAAACAAGTTTTCCAAGGGGCAAAGTAGCCTACTTCGTAACAAGCAACATCCACAAGTTTCAGG
>CAZYJH010000012.1:0-18787 GCA_964647775.1 uncultured Candidatus Bathyarchaeia archaeon | reverse complement strand
CTTTTGGGAGGCAACAGCGTCAGGCGCCTGTTTTCTTGTAGCCTACAGAAAGTCCAAAGAATCCCTCGAGTCCGCCATGAAGTATCTAGTAATGGTTATCATAGCTTCTGGCTTCATACTCTATGGGCTATCATTAATTTACGGCATCACTGGCTCACTTAATTTCTGGGTTGTCAAAGAACATTTGGTGACCACAAGTAACCCGCAGCTATTGCTGGTTGCCTTTGCTTTTCTGGTTGCCGGCTATTCTATTGAAACAGCTATTGTGCCCTTTCACATGTGGATGCCCGACGCTTACACCGCAGCCCCAGACTCTGCATCAGCTTTCCTGTCCTCAATCGTGGACCAGGGCAGCTACTATGTGCTGCTGAGAGTTTTGCTGTTTATTTTGACACCCACAGCGGTTGTCGATTGGAGATTCACTGTGGCAATCTTTTCTGCGCTTACCATGACTGTTGGGAACCTGTTTGCGTTGGCACAGACGAACGTGAAGCGGATGATTTCGTACGTGTGCATTGCGGACATCGGCTATAATCTGATAGCAATTACCAGCTTAACTTCGATTGGACTTCAGGGTAACCTGTTCTTTTTCTTTGTTGCAGCCATGGAAACTGGTCTCGCCTTCATGACCATCGGCGTTTTCAGGAGAATGGGCTTCGAAACGCTGGAGGATATGTCTGGTTTGGGACGAAAAATGCCGCTAACAAGTTTAGCTTTCGTGTGCGCAGCCCTATCCTTCTCTGGAGTGCCCCTGTTTGCAGGTTTCATCGCTAAATACATGGTGTTCACTTCAGTTTTGCAGTCAAGTGTTGCATGGTTGGCGTTGGTGGGTGTCTCCAACTCTGTTCTTCAATCAGCATACTTCCTGAGGGTGATTCATCACCTGTTTGCTAAAGCTCCCAAGGACGATATTCCTATTATAGAACCGAAAAAACTGCTGGTGCCCATCTACCTGCTGGTCATCCTTATTGTTGTTCTTGGGCTGTTCCCATCTTTAGCCCTCGATTTGCTGTCAGGAGCTGCAACATTTCTGCCCACGTAAACCAAAATCTTAACTTGATAAAATGAGTAAAATATGAATGGGGAAATTTCT
The DNA here is from genome assembly GCA_964647775.1 of uncultured Candidatus Bathyarchaeia archaeon. Classification (GTDB taxonomy): domain Archaea; phylum Thermoproteota; class Bathyarchaeia; order Bathyarchaeales; family Bathyarchaeaceae; genus Bathyarchaeum. The sequence goes on along the minus strand of CAZYJH010000012.1, from coordinate 17,694 downwards.
TTGGCAACAAAAAAAGGAAACAAGATAGCGTACAATGATTTGGAAAGCAAAATCATTAACTCCGGATTCTGTACCTTCTGTGGAGCCTGCGAAGCAGCGTGTCCAGTTCATGCAATAACAATAAACGAATACAAGATTGAGCACTCTGACTGCTCACAGCACATAGACTCCTGTCCAATATGCTACGAAATTTGCCCTCACACAGATGAACTTGTTTCTGAGTGCCTAAAATTTGTTAAATCGCCCAAAAAAAGAGAAGGGCTAGGCTACTACAGAAGAATTTTGCTTGCCCAAGCTGCGGACCCTGAACTTCGAAAGTTGGGTCATGGCGGCGCCATCGTTACAACTCTTCTGACCAATGCGATAGAAAAGGGAGAAATAGACAGCGCAATCGTTTCTCAGGCGGAAACCAACCTTCCCATCAAGCCTAAAGCTTTGGTTGGTGTGGTTCCAGACGACGTGTTTTCTGCTGTTGGCAGCAAATTCTTTCCATCCTCTGTGGCAAGAGCCTATGGAAGTGCAGTTTATGAGTATGGAAAAGCAAACATTGCCTTCGTGGGTGTTCCCTGTCACGTGCTTGCCTTGCGTAAGCTTGAGGCTTGGGAGCATAAAATCACAGGAAACCTGAAGGTAATAATTGGGCTGTTCTGCTTCTGGACTCTCTCCTTCGGTCGCCTTCTTGATTACCTAGAAAAAACCTACAAGATCAAACCCGACGAGATAAAACGATTGGACATCATAAACGACCTGATTGTCCAAACAGACACAGGCACCATTAGCGTTCCTTTATCCGAGGTTAAGCCCCACATCCTAACCAGCTGCGAAACGTGCACAGACTTTGCCGCAGAACTGGCTGACATTTCTGTCGGAAGCGCCTATCCCCTCAAGGAATGGTCAACAGTCATCATCAGAACAAAGGCGGGAGAAGACTTCTTCTACTCTGCTGTTGAGGCGGGAGTCATAAATACTGGAGTAATCGAGCTTGAGCCAGACGCCTTTGCACATGTGATTGGGACTGCTGTACAGAAAAGAAGAAGTGCTCTGAAAGAACTTTCTGACATGAAAGAAGCTTATGTTCCTGTTCCGGTTCGTCCATTAAAGGAGATTGCTATTCTTTCCAAGTTTCAAGTCAAAGACGTTATGACAAAGAAGCTGAAGACTGTATCTCCGAACTTCTCTGTCAGTCAACTGTTGGATTCTATGGCGAAGTATCATCATACTGGATTTCCTGTTGTTGATGAGAATGGAGACTTCATGGGCATTGTTGCGTTAGATGATGTCGCGAAAATTGAGAAAGAGAAACGCAGTGAATTTCTTATCCGCGATATTGTGCAGAAGAATCCTGCTTCCATTTACCCTGAAGAACTTGCGTTGGATGCCTTCAAAAAGATGAGAAATCATAATTTGGATCGCATCGCCGTTGTTGATGAAGCTAATCCCAAGAAAATAGTTGGCATATTGACCAAGACTGATTTACGGCACATCCTTAGCGACCGACAGTAAACTCTCTAAGAACGTACCAAAGGTTGTTGTTCAAGAACCTTAAAATAGCAAGGAAAAATTAAATGTATATGTTGTGACGGCAATGATCGACAAGCAACTTTTTAAAACGATTCTAGTTCCTGTGGATGGTTCACATTCTTGTCTTCACGCCAAAATGATTGCTTTTTCAATTGCCAAAAAATTCAATTCAAAAGTAACTGTGGTTCATGTTGTCTCTCACGAATTTATGCATCCGGAACTAAAAGCCCAGTACCAGTTGCCCCACTCAATCTTGCACAAAATTGACGATGCATATTTGCAGGCGGGCAAACAGATTGTCAGAAACGCTGAGGAAATGTTCAGAGAAGCTGGCATACCCGTTGATGCTAGGTTAGTTACGCACGAAGACCCTGCCGAGTATGTGCTTGAGTTAGTTAAGGACGAGAAATTTGATTTGGTTGTTATAGGAAATCGTGCCGAACATCAATCTGAACGTTACTCTCTGGGAAGCGTTACAGAGAAAGTTGCAAGGCATGCTGACTGTCCTGTCCTCATAGTCAAAAAGAAACCAAAACTTACGAAAATACTCACGGCAGTGGACGGTTCTGAACATGCAGACAAGGCTCTTGAATATGCGGTTCAATTAGCCAGGAACTATAACGCAAGCTTGGCTTTAGTTCACGTTGAGGAAGACCGGCTCATTCGCATTGGAGGACCACAAGTCGTAGATTGTGTTGGTACAGTAGGCGAATGTATCCTAAAAGATGCGTCAACCAAAGTTCAGGGAGTCAAATTCGACAGCGTGCTGGAGTACGGCAGCCCAGCAGACGTCATAATCAAGCTTGCAAAAAAGGCGGATGTTGACATCATCGTTGTAGGCAGCAGAGGATTAAGTAGTGTAAGAAGATACCTGCTCGGCAGCGTCAGCGACGACATAAGCATGCATTCAAGAAGTTCTGTGCTAATAGTAAAATGAGTTGCTCAGTAGGCGCTGAAGAAATTTATCACCTTATGAAGTTGTCTTTGCGGAACCTTGTTGAAGTGCTTGGTATATCTGTAGTGTTTGTTCTGTAACCTGCTTCCACGTGAAGTAGCGTAGAACTCTTTCGCGCCCATTTTTGCCCCACCTTTTTGCTTCTTCAGGGTCTTTCAGCACCTGCTTTATGCCCCATGCAATGTCTGCTGAGCTTTCTCCATTCACATGAATTCCGTTCTGGTCTGGACCAGAGTTTATGACCTGCTCCCGGAAGCCGACGACACCATGGGCTCCCACAACAACTGGTTTTGCCATAGCCATCGCCTCTAGGCTCACGATGCCAAAGGGTTCATAGACAGACGGAAAAACGCAGACATCAGCTGCGGCGTAATGAAGAATTCTTTCTTCTTCGGGCACAAAATCAAACCGGCAAACAACGTTATCCTTTATTCCAAGCCTTTCTGCCGTTTCATCGATGTCTTTTTGTTCTTCTCCTCTGCCTAAAATCACCAGTTTTGTTTTCGGATACTCGTTTAGAATCGTTGGCATTGCCTGAATCAGGTTTCTGACGCCTTTGACCCATGTTAGTCGCCCTAAGAAAAAGAGCATACATTCGTCATCTTTGATTCCGTACTTGTCTCGGATTCGTTTAACGTCCTCTGCACCATACTTCGTGGGGTCATAACGTTCAGGGTCTACGCCATTCCAGACAACACTGATTTTTTCCGCAGGCCAGCCATGCCGAATAAGGTCTTCTCTCATTGCGTGACTGACTGTGATTATGCGGTCTGCAGCTGTGGCTGTGGATGATTCGAAGTGCGAAACAACCTCAGAGCCTTGTCCTCCGCTTCGCCCGAACTCTGTGCTGTGGACATGAAACACTACTGGAATTTCTGTTTCGTTTTTTATTATGATTCCGGCTACGCTGCTCAGCCAATCATGAACTGCAACCACATCAAATTGGTAGTCTTCTTTCCTGATTAGACCGTTGATGAATTTTGTTGCGCTGAGGATGTTGTAGATGAAAATGTCGTTGAAGAGGCGGATGTTTGCTCCCCACTTTTTCAGGTCGTCGGTGACGAACATGGGAAACACGTTGCTTGCATCCGCGATTAGTGGTCTGTGGACTTCTACGCCCTTTACTATTTCTCTTGTTTTCAGATTTCCGGGGTTAAGCGTAAACACTGTAACGTCATGTCCTGCCTCAACGAACTCGCGGGTTATGTATTCGGCGTATGTGCCTAAGCCGCCGACAAGCGTCGGTGGGTACTCCCAAACGAAATAGCAGATTCTCACAAAGAAGACCTCTTATAGACAGTTTGATGTTTGAATCTAATATTGTTTTTTCTGTTCTAAGGTGAACAAAAGTTTCTTATGTCAACTTGACCGCTTTGTATTCGCTGTTTGTAGAAGGAAGCTGCTGACTCTATTTGTGCAGGTGGGTTTTAGCCACTATCAACGTGGCTGTTTGAAAGATGTCCGGCAGCACCCGCAGTTTATCTGTAAGGAACGCATTCAGCTGGTCAAGATTTTCAGTGTAGACTTTGATGATGGCATCGTATTCTCCGTACATCATGCTCACTCTCTGGACTTCGTCTAGGTGGGAGATTTTTTTCAGTAGATCTTTCTCTGTGCCCGGATTTAGCGTGACCAACACGTAAGCTGAGACTGACATGTAACATCCTCGCCTAACAAACGTCTGCACGGAAGAACTTTAACCTTTTGCTGAACAGAACACGAAAATCAGTCTGCTGCAGCTTAAGAAGCCTGTTTCAGTAGGTCTTGAGCCAACGCGGCTGCCCCGATTACCCCCGCGTCGCCACCCAATGCAGTCTTCACAATTTTCAGCCCTTCAACAGCAGCCTCTAATGCCCTGCGTTGAACTGACTCTTTCACTATCTGAATCAACTCTGGAATACCCTCGATGACTCCGCCCCCAAGAACCAGAACACAAGGATTAAAGGCGTTAACGATGCTGACCACTCCCGCAACCAAGTAGTGTCCCGTCTCCTCTACCAGTCTCTGAGCCAGCAAATCGCCTTCCCTGTAAGCTTGGCTAACAGTAGCAGCCGTGACCTTTTCTACGCTGCCCGCCAGAGACACCAGACGTTGCCCGTCTTTCGGTGAGGTTCTAACTGCTTCTTGGGCGCGTTCAGCGATTGCCCAGCCGCCCACATAGGCTTCTAAACATCCCCTGTTTGGGCAGTGGCATTTCCGTCCCTCACAGACAATGGTTATGTGTCCCAGTTCTCCGCCGCTGTTAGTGCAGCCCGCCAAAAGCTTGCCGCCAGTTATGACTCCCCCGCCTACTCCAGTGCCCACAAAAAGGACAGCCAAATCGTCGACGCCTTTTCCTGAGCCGAACCGCCACTCGCCCAAAGTAGCGGCGTTAACATCGTTAGTCACAGCCACAGGCAACCCGAACTGTTTCTCCAGTTTCTTCTTTAGGGGAACGTTTTTCCAGCCCAAATTCTGGGAACCAAGCACAACCCCTTTCCTGTCTACCTGAGCGGCTACGCCGATTCCCAAAGCTTCAGCCTCTTCACCTGCATTGTTGAGGCACATGTTTACTCCTGTTTGGATGTCGGCGATGATTTCATCTGGTTTCTTTGAGGCAATAAAATTGGTTTTATGGGCAGCCAAAATGCGACCGTTATGGTCTACTAGCCCCACATTGATTTTGCTGCCTCCAATGTCAACACCCACCGTGAGAGGCTTTTTCATCTTTCTGCACCACCTTTTCTGTCCATAAACTACCTTTAGCGCATGAGACCTGAACCGCGTAACCTGTACAGGTTCAAGTGTAGTGTCTATGTTCTTGAGGAATGCAAATTAACCTTTCTGCAACGCACGTGAACAGAAACGCAGAGTATATGCTGAACTAAAAAGTGGAAAGAAAAAAGTAGAAAAGGGGTTGTTAGGGTTTTCAGTATTCTGGGGGCATTCCGCCTGGAGGAGCGCCTTCTCTCGGTTTCGTTGAAGCAATCACATCGTCGATTCTCAGAATCATTGAAGCAACTTCCCCTGCCGACTTCATTGCCTGCTCCTTAACTTTCAGTGGCTCAACAACTCCAGCCTCGTAGCTGTTAACTATTTCGCCTTTGAAAACGTCGACGCCCATCAAGTGACCGTTCTTCTTTTCGTGGGCTGCCCTCAAGCCAACCAGAATGTCTATGGACTCGAGACCTGCATTCTCAGCCAAAGTCTTGGGCACGATTTCCAGCGAATCAGCGAACGCCTCTATGGCAAGCTGTTCCCTGCCGCCCACCTTTGTAGCATACCCGTGGAGAACTTTTGCGATTTCGCTTTCTGTGGCGCCTCCGCCAGCAACAATCTCGTTATCTTCGACGACATCGGCAACCACTGACAGTGCATCATTCATTGCTCTGTCTGCTTCGTCCACCATTCTTTCTAGTCCTGCGCGGATGAGGATTGCAACTGAGCGGGGTTCTTTACATTTCTCTACAAAGATCATTTTGTCGTCTCCGACTTTGCGCTCTTCCACAAGTCCTGCCTCGCCCAGGTCATCGCTATTCAGGTCGTCAAGTTTGGTGATGATTTTTCCTCCTGTTGCTCGGGCTAGCTTCTCCATGTCTGATTGTTTAACTCTTCGCGCGGCTATGATTCCTTCTTTTGCCAGGAAATGCTGAGCCATGTCGTCAATGCCTTTCTGGCAGAAGAGAACTGTTGCGCCTGACTTTTTGACCTTTGTAACCATGTCTTTGATTATGGTGGCTTCTTTGTCTAGGAATGCCTGCATCTGGGTTGGGTCTCGTATCCGGATTTCTGCTGAGAACTCGGTTTTCTCCACTTCTAGGGGAGAGTCAATGAGAGCAATCTTTGCATTTTCTACTTGTTTCGGCATGCCCGCGTGAACAATTTCTTTGTCGATGATTATGCCTTTGATGAGTTGTGTGTCGTAGAGGCTTTTTCCCTCTTTCTTGACGCGTTGAATGTTGTCTATGTCGGCTAATGTTTTGTCGCCCCGTTTCTCGGCTATCAACTTAACAGCGTCAATTGTGATGTCGGACAGATGGCTCCTTGCGTCGCCTACAGCTTTGCTTCCCATTGAGGTCATGGAAACTTTTTTGAGGGTTTCGCGGTCATCAATGTCAACTTTTATCGCCAATTTGCCTAAGGCTTCGATTGCCTTGTCGACGGCTTTTCTGTATCCCTGCACGATGATTGTTGGGTGAATGTTCTGTGCCAGAAGATCCTCAGCTTTTCGCAGGAGCTCTCCGGCTAGGATTACGGCAGTGGTGGTTCCGTCGCCCACCATGTCATCCTGAGTTTTTGCTACTTCCACCATCATTTTTGCTGCTGGATGCTGGACGTCTATTTCGTCAAGTATTGCTGCTCCGTCGTTGGTTATGGTTATGTCGCCTAAGCCGTCGATGAGCATTTTGTCCATGCCGCGAGGTCCTAAAGTGGTCCTCAAAACTTCGGCTATGACTTTTGCAGCCATGATGTTGTTTGTTTGCGCTTCTTTTCCGCGTTTGCGCGATGTTCCTTCCTTAAGGATAAGAACAGGTTGTCCACCCTGAGTAGTTAAATATGCCATACAAACACTTCCTTTTGTCGATAAAGTTCTAGCTACAGCAACTTTCAACTCGAATATAAAGTTTACTAACACACTCCAGTTTCCAGGCTTTCATAGCCAAAAACCAGCAAAAAACGCATAATTTCAGGTTTACGTCCTAAAAATGTAAGCTTTGTATCCCGTCAAAGAGGTTCTGCAATAAAAAATAATAGGAGCATATCGACATTAGGTTGGTGAGTGTTTAGTATGAGTGTTTCTCGTGTTCCCATCAGACTTGTTATAGATGGCGTCGGCACCGCAGAGGGAGAACTTGTCCGCATCATTTCTCCGAGAACCACAGATGCCATAATCAGGTCGCTTCCGATTGAGGGTCGAGCAGCCCTGTGGCAACAGGAAGTCTACTTTGAAATTCCCGTGAAAATGGGCAGCGAAAAAGCCAAACCAACAGTAGAGAAGGGCGCCCTCGCCTACTGGCCGATGGGAGCCGCATTCTGCATCTTCTGGGGCGAAACCCAGCCCTACAGCCCCGTCAACGTGGTCGGCAGAGTAACCAAGAATCTGGAACTGTTCGAAAAAGTCAAAAGCGGAACAAAAATAGTCCTAGAAAAAATGTAGCCTTCTAGTTCTGTTTTCTCTGGTAAATCACGATTACTACAGCAGTTGCCAACATAAACAGTAGTAGAATGGTGCAGGTGGAAAACTCTGGAACCACAGTATACTGGTTGTCGTATCCCAAGTCGTCACTTGTGATTGTGTTTTCCATGTTATCCTCTGCAACGATTCTATATGTCACGCTTGTACCATATGGAAACGCGGGTATAGTGGCGCTCCAGACATTTCCCTGAAGCTTCGTCATGTCAACAGCGAACCAGTATCCATCGCCGCTAGTATAATTTAGAGTCACCCGCTTTACCCCACTAGCCTCATCGGTTACTGTGGAGTTTACTTTGACTGTGTCTTCTATTAGTACATTATCAGGGGATGGAAATTGAGAAACCGCTACTATATCAGGAGGGGCATCATCGACTTCTGGTTCTCCAATAACGACCAGAGACGGGTCTCCGAAAAGATCAATGGGGTTCTGCCAGGCTCCTCCACAATGACCCACAAAGGCTTCTCCAACCGTTTTTCCTCCAAGCAAATCTTCCCAGAATCCCAGCTCCTGATCCGACATAACCTGTCCCTGTGGCGTGTTTCCCCAAGGCTCTTCAGTTATGATGACCGCAGGTCCTTTTTGTGCCTTCAGAAAGGCTTCGTCAATGCATTCCGTGTAGGGAGAGCCAAACATGGAAGAAACGTTCAGATGATACAGATAAGACATGCAGGATTGCACCACAAACAATGGATTAATGAACTGGAAGTCTGAAGCATTACCGTTTGTTATCACTGTGCTTCCTATCGTGAACCAGGAGCCGTATGTGCCATGACCGAGCTCAAACAGGGCTCCTCTTCTTTCAAACAGTTTCTCACCGATTTCTTGCGAGGACGCGTCTGTGCCGTACACGTAGAAGTCTGTTGACACACTGGAGCCAGCAAGTGTTTCAATGTAATCGAATTTGTCCTGAACAGCCGTATTGTACAGGTCTTCAGAGTTTACGTAGGTGATGTTGGGGTAAGTGTAATAGGGCACAAGCATTGTTTTAGCCAAGACAGTCTGCAGTTCACTTGTTGTTCTGACGGGCACAACGCCCACGTATATGCTGAAATCGCCTGTGTAAAAGAACTCGTTTTCAACATAATTGACTTTGTCCGTGAGGTCAGCGTAATAAAGTGTGGTGTATTGGGCTCCACCCAACGAGTCCCACCAATAGTAGCCCGCAGGCAGGTTCCAGTCTTCAGACAGCACAGGAACTGGCTGCGTCTCGTTAAACTCAGCCGAAACATCAACCGAGTCGCCAATGAGCATGGCGTATTTGACGTCTTGAGTGTAGTAGTAATCTCTTATGCAGTTTCTGATTTTGATTCTCAAATCTTCCCCTGCAACGTTATCCTGAATCCATTCTGCCGTAACAACATGCACCTCGAAGCCCCTTTCCGTCTTCCACTGAATAAATTCGCCAAGAGAATCAACGAACATGTCGCGGGTCACAATCAAGAATCCTTGGCTTTCTGAAGCATAAACGCTAATCCCATCAGCGGATACTGCCAGAGCTAGAGTCAGAGCCAATACTGCAGAGATGATGGCACGGTTCATCTTTTTAACCCAATCATAGACTGAGGCTCTATTTCTTTTATTTTTTTCTAAGTCACCAGGTTTCCAAAAACAATGAATTGTAGCTAGTCAAGATTTCTTGACAAAAACCCTTTTCTTTCCATCCGCCAAAGGGGGTTTGTGGTGCCCACTGGTGTGGACAAAACAGGGCATGAAATCTAGGGCTTTCCTTTGCCTCATTTTCTCAATCGTAGTTGCCTTGGTGTGTGTCGGAGTTTTTGTTTGTCGCCCCGTTTCCAGTTGCTACGGTCCCCAAATCACCGCTAGCATATCAGCGACGGAAGTTAACATAAACGAAAGCGTTACCGTGAATGGAACAGTCTGTCTTGGACTTGAAGAAGAAGACGTGTCAAATTTTACGGTGAGAGTGACCTTTGTTAGACCAGACTACAGCTGGATAGACAACGTTGTTGAAGTTGACAACGAGACCGGCGAATTCTGTGTGACCCAACAGCTTGACATGGCTGGATACTGGAACGTGTTTCCAATCTACGGTCACATAAACGACAGACTAGGCGTGACTGTAATCGATCCCTTAGCTGACCCATCCAACCCGCCACCCGTTGTGGGGTCGCCCTTCAAACCGAACCTTCTGGTGGTAACCGCTGCAATAACAACAGTGAGCATCAGCGCAGTAGTAGCAGTGACTGGACTACGAAAAAAGACCCGAAAAATCAGCTCCTTTAGATTGTTCATTCAAGTGTCCTTGGTGTTCATAATTTTCTTTGGAATATTCGTTGACCACGAAATACTGCCGCAACCAGCCAGCCAAATTCCCGTACACGAATTCCTACTTCCATCAAATGTTGGCGGAGTGGAAATGGCTGACGGTCTTCCAGTCCCCTTCTTTGGATGCTACTACCCCTGCGGCAGAACCGTAACTTGTGCCCTCTGGGAAATTCAAACATCCATTTTTCCGTTCTGGGAAAACACGCGCGGCTGGGGCGTAGACTACAACTCCTCTGCTCTAGTCAGGCTGGCAATCATTTTCGCGGCACTCCTACTGCTGTCTGTTCTTTTGGGCAAATTTTTCTGTGGGTGGGTCTGCCCCTTCGGCTTGTACATGGACCTGCTTTCACGCCTGAGGAAGGCTGTGAAGATACCGCACCGAGATTTTTCAGAAAGCTTCAACAAGAAGTTTCATCAGTTCGGGTACGTGATTCTGGCTCTCATAATAGTAGTCAGCGTCATTTTCGGCTCAGAAGCCATATTTAATGCTCAGCTGGTTCCGGGAACAGAAGAAGGCGGGTTTGTTTACCAGTACTTCTCTGCGCCGTTCTGTCAGTTCTGCCCAATGAAGCCCTTCTGTGTGCTGCTGGAATCGTCAGTTGGGTTGATACGTCCAGAGTGGATTTCGCAGGTGACAACAGGCGACTTCTATGAATTAGGCTACTACGTGACCTCCATAAACCTGATAGTGCTGGGCATAGTCACCGCGGTGTCATTCTTTTATAGGCGTGCATGGTGCAGAATCTGCCCTCTAGGCGCACTAATCGCCTTATTCAGTCGTTTTCCTCCCTTCAAGTGGGTTTCAGTTTTCCGTTTAGACAAGGTGGAAGAGAAGTGCACAAAATGTGGAATCTGCAAAAGAGTGTGTCCAACGCAGGTCACTGAAGTATACGATAAGAAGGGCGGGGACGTTACCGTTTCCAACTGCATAATGTGTCTGCGCTGCGTTGAAATGTGCCCAGAAAAAGATGCTCTGCAATTGAAGGCGGCGGGAAAAACCGTTTTGAGGTCAAGAAACTGGCTAGAATAGAGTTGAGGTTTCGGTGAAGCTAACAAAAACGCTGTTTCTGATGCTGTTTCTGATAGTGGGTTTGTTTCTGACGCCTGTTTTGCCTGTTCAGGGGTCTGGAATCATTTTCATCCAAGCGGACGGAAGCATTGAGGGAACAAACAAGATTTACCGCAGCGGAAACGTTTTCACTTTCACAGGCAACATCGAAGACTCCTATGGAATAATTGTAAATGCAAGCAATATCATACTTGATGGTAAAGGTCATACTCTGAAGTCAGTCCCACGAATTCTGCCCGTTGGTGCATGGGACAGTGGAATAGAATTAGCGAAGATTACAAGCGGTCACGTGACAATCAAAAATTTGAACATTGTAGGCTTCAACATTGGCGTCTGCGTTTATACAACAAACAACACTGTGGAAGGCAACAAGATAACGGGCAGTAATATGGGAATCTTAATTGCCGAGTCCCCGAACACAGTTGTCGGCAACCACATAGAAAATAATATCGAAGGGATTTTTATGGGACCTTTACCGGACACCCACGAGACAGTATACAACGTGTTATATCACAACAGTTTCGTTAACAACACAAGACAGGTCTATGACTGCGAATGCACTGACCCACACACAATCCAGCACCTGAACATCTGGGACAACGGCACAAGCGGCAACTACTGGAGCGACTACACCGGAACCGACGCCGACAAAGATGGAATAGGCGATGCCCCCTACCAAGTCAGTAGCGACGACGTCGACACATACCCCCTTATGGCTCCCATAGCATCTCCCCTAAACAAAAACGACGGCTTCCTAGGCACAAGCATACCAATGGAGCTGGGTCTAGCCATCACCGCAGGAGCAGTCATAGCAATATCAGCAATCGTGTATGTGCTGTTCAAGCGCAAGAAATCAAGACGCAACAAAAAGTGACGCGCCGGTCATGGCTGAATAAACTCAATAAGCGTAAAAGCCAGGACTGAAACTCCAAGCAAAACAAGCACTACTCCGCCCAGTATTGACGTCCACTTTCTGAAGAGAGGAGCTTTTTCAAGAAGCCAACCAACTACTCCTGCAAGAATCATCATCGGAGACAGAGCCGTTCCTAAACCAAAAAGAACCGCTAAAACAGTGTAATTAGTTTGATAGTTGGTTATGGCGTATAAGAGAAAAGCAACAAGAGGCGGACACAACACAAAACCCCTGCTGAAGCCCATAAAAAAGGCACGAACATCAAAGTTCTGCCGAAAACCCTCTAAGCCTCCTTTTGCTTCAACGGTTTTTGGCTGGCAAGTGTTGCAGGGAGGTTTCTTGAAGAATATGCTTATGCCGATGAAGATGACAACAAAACCGAAGATTACCGAAAAAATGGTCTGGTACGTCTCTAAGAACGCGTCATCTATAAGGGTTCTCAGTAAACCTGCAATGCTTCCTATCACCGCGTAGGCTGCTATGCGCCCCAAATTATAGACTGCAGTAACCGCGACTCCTCTGCGGAATCCTGCCTTGATTCCCGCAATGTAGCTTGCCACGTAGGGGAGACACGCTGATGTGCAAACTGTGAATCCATACAGTAGCCCCAAAGTAATGGACGCAAGATAAGGGTTCGAAATCTGCTCCAGCACAGTCATCTTCAAGTACCTACAACTTTTTCTGGGTGTTCGCCTATAATGCCTCTTCAAACTCCTCTTGAGGTATATGCGAAAAAAGCTTTCCATCCCTCATAAAAAGCAGATGATCCGTGTATTTTCTGACGTAACCGGCATGGGCTACAGCCACAACGGTTTGACCCTGCTCCTTACTTGTTCGATGACATATCTCAAGAATCTCTTTTCCGGTCTTAGTATCCAAGTTTCCTGTAGGTTCATCCAAAAGAAGAACCCGTGGCTTGTTAGCAAACGCCCGCGCAATAGCGACCCTCTGTTGTTCCCCTGCACTCAATTCTGCAGGCAAATGATCAGCCCGCTGCTCCAGTCCCACCAACCCCAGAAGTTCCTCTGATCGCTCAAGACGCTCATTTTTTGGCATACCTGTTGGAGCCAAGGCAGCCTCCACGTTCTCAAGGGCAGAAAAGGTGGGAATCAAATTGAATGCCTGAAACACAAAACCGACCTTCTCGCGTCTAACCTTAACCAGCTCACCGTCACTCAGCTTCGAAAGCTCTAATCCATCCAGTATCACTGTGCCCACTGTGGGTTTGTCCAGTCCACCTATCAGGTTGAGGAGCGTAGTTTTGCCGCTTCCAGAAGGACCCAGAATAGTAAGAAATTCGCCCTGAGCAACTTCCAAGCAGACATCATCTACAGCTTTCACTTCGTCTGCGCTTCCTTTCTGGTACGTTTTTGTCAGGTTTGACAGCTCAATTATGTTTTTGGTCATCATTTCTCAGTTTCACCGTCTAAACTGTTCTAATGGCTTTTGCAGGCGCCAATCTGGCTGCCCTGAATGAAGCAAATAATCCTGCAACAACCCCGCTTGATAATGCTATTCCGAACCCTACACTGAGGAGCACAGGGTCTACTGTAACAAATTTTAGTGCGCCGCCAATTTCTCCGCCTATAGTGGAAAGAACGTAAGAGGCAAAAACGTAACCTAAAGCGCAGCCTAAGATTCCGCCTATAACCCCCTGTATCAGCGACTCTGTGACAATCTGGTTAACAACATTGCTGTTGCTCCAGCCTATAGCCTTCAATATTCCAATCTCTCTGGTGCGCTCCGCCACATTACCTAGCTGAGACTTGACTGTGAAAAGAACGGTAACAGCAGCTAAAGCAACTGAGATGCTCCACGCAGTCTCCTCATTCATTTGGATAACCCCAAAGGCTGTTTCAGCCAAATCTGAACCAGTTAATGTGCGGGCATCAGACCATCTTTCTTCTAACGCTGCGGCAGTCTGTTTAACTTTGCCTGGGCTGCTTGTTCGGATGAGAGCCATATTCACTAAGCCGATCGGTTTTTCGGGCAAGACCTCTTGGACAACGGGCAGATTCACATATATGTGGGACTTCATGATGTTGGTTGCGCTGACGTCGACGATGCCCACAACCTCAAAGTCTGCCGCGTAATTTACTGTTGAACCTAAAGTAAGATTGTTCAGGACAGCATATTCTTTGTCAATAATTGCCACGTACCCGTCGTCGGGCGTCAGATATCTTCCCTCGATTATGGAGCTCGGCAATACAGCGTTCGTTTCTGTTTCCGAGGGATCTATTCCCGTGAACACCATAGCCCGCAGCCTATGCATCAGTATAGGCACAGCACGTTCAACCTCGGGGACGCTCTCGAAATCGGTTAGCATGCTTTGGTTGAAGGGGTACGAGAAAAGGTGATTCACAATATAGCATCCCTCGCCTGATGCTTTGATTGGCGCAGTGTAAAACATGATAATGTCCGTTCCTATGCTGTTAAGGGGGACGGTGGTGCAGGTTTCCCAGCCTCTCGCAGCCATAACCAGCGTGATTAGGGTGCTGATGGCAATAACAAAGCCTGCAACGTTTACTGCAGTTCTATATTTGCGTCTCCTGATTTCCCTTAGAGCGTACGTGAGGGGATTCAAATGGTCAACCTCACTTGTTTCCCAAAAGAGGATAATTCAGGAACAGAAACAACCGCAAAACAATGCGTCAACATCACAGGCACCCACCATACCTTTGGTTAGTGATTAAAAAAGTTTTTTTATCAAGAAATCTTGACTAAATCAGCCGATTCGGGTTTTCAGTTAGTCAAGAAATGTTGACAAAACTGTTTTTATGGAGACATAGTTGTGTGTTCCTTGAAGCGGGTTTTGTTGCGTCCGTTACAGGCGGGTTAATGTAAGCGGCTTGTTGCAGGCTTTGCAGATTAGCCTTTTTCCTTTCAAGGAATTGAGCCTGTAGGGTGTCACGCGTCCACAGTTTGTGCATTTGGCGAACCTAAGTTGTTTTTTTTCTCTATCTTTGATAGAGTGACTCAATGTGAGGAATGGTCTATCTGCGGGGACTGACGGCACTTGTTTTCTTCTCCAGTTAAGAAGGAATTGTGTAACGTCAATAAAATGTTTCAGAATCCCTGATTAGTATAGGGAATACAAAAAGTGGCTCATCTTACTGGGCGATGCAGTCCACTACTTTTGGGCAGAAAAAGCATTCTTCTGGAATGGGAGTGCTCTTTGCTAGTTCTGATAAGTAACCGAAATGGTAAGGGCACTTTATGCGGCTTTGTTCTTCTTTTTCAGATTCGATTGGTGGCTGGTTAGCGATTGCTTCTTTAACCTTTTCAAGAACTCTGTCTAGTGGAACTTCAGTGGTCATATGCCACCATCAATATTTCCCAGAGTTTGACTTACTATTTAATGTCTATGAACGCTAAATATGCATTTCAGCTTCTTTAAAACTGAGTAATCCTATCATTGGTGCGCATATAATGGGAAGTATAAGTTTTCAAAATATGTCAATAGCCGAAATATCTGATATATCTATTGTACGCCATAACTGTAGCATAGAGACAGTCTAATCTAGAAACAGCCTCAAAAAATTTGAGGTGATTCATCTATGAAAACAGCCAAGAAAGTCAGATGGGATCCGATTATAGCAAGATTAGCAAATTATAACGTGAAACAGGGCGTCTATGAGGAGCCAAGGAACGATGTTGAGCCTTCGAGAGTCAAAGCAAACTGGGTTGCTGCAGTAGAGAAGCGGCGCTCGGATGAAGATTTCGAAGCTTTTCTGCATGGATTGTTTGATAAGAATGGTCCAGTGGTGAAATACCAGAACCCCGATGCTTGGAGGTACCCCACCAAAAAGAATGCAGACGCCCAGACTTGATGCCTGAAAACAAACTTTTGACCCCCAAACGTAGCCATTACACTTTTTAGTGTTTACCTGCTTGAGGGGCAGCCATGAAGAATTCTGAATGCACAATCTACATAATGTCAAAATGTGGATGGTTACAGAAGCACCGAAAAGAAAAAGACTGCCGGCTTCAAACTAGCTCAAATGTTACGGTGCGCTATTGTAGTGCTGACTAGCCTCTTTCTCATGTTCTTCCTTTTCTGGCAAGAATTGGACATTTCACTGTCTGGGTTGAACCGGACAGCGAAGCCGAGTCGTAGTCCCTGAACCTGAAGGTTTCTGGTACGCGCTGTTATTTGAAGGCTTTTTCTATTAGTTTGAGTTTCTGTTGGACGTCTTTTGGTAGGTCTTCCATGTTTTCGTTTTCTGCTCTCCTTCTGGAGCTCAGGGAGTCTTGAAGAGCCAGATTTGTTGTGAAGGGCTTCATGGTTTTCACCGTTCTTGTATCTATATGTGTAGCCTCAGGTGTTTATTAAATATTGCGACTTAATATGTAGTATATCGCGCGCACAGACATTCAACGTTAACTTGTTTTGTTAAGCAGAGAGTTACAAATTAAATCATTCTAGATTATGATTCTAACTTCATAAACACTAAATCCATTCAACCCAAAAACTACTAAAAATGCTAGGCTTGATTGTTTTTGTAGCATCCTTTCTATCACTTTGCATCGGCACCCTGATTTTTCCAAGCCTGCCGCCAGGGTCTGTGGTGATTGGTTTCTTTGAAAATACTGAGACAACCATTCTGATAGCTGGAATTTCAGGTGACCTTCTCATTTCTGCAATGATTAATGGGCTCTTTTGGAGTTTGATAATCACTCTTGTTTACCTGTTTTGGAGGGGACCTGACAAAAGAAAGACGGATATGCCCGTCTGGATTCCTGGATACGCCAAATCACACAATTCAAAAGATTCAAACAGCAGTTAGAATTTTCTGCGGGTTCTAGGCGGATGGCTGCTCTTCTCTTGGATAATTTAGAGGGGCAAACTAAGACGGCACTTTATCCGAAAAAATGTTCAACAATCATTATAAACAAACGATTGGAAGAAAAAATTGCAGGTGGGGGACGGCTGTCATTTTGATTGCAACTGGGGCTCTCTTTCCTCCCCCTTTCCCCACCTCTCAGCGTGATAGCATAAGAACGGTTATTCAGAATATGGATTGTATTTTCTGAAATCTTTTATGTACCTTACTTTGACACTTTTTTGGGATGAGTACATCTGGGTGCGATCACTTGTAGGTCCTTCAGGTTTGCCCGAAGGATCCTATGTCCAGTAATGTGCTCATCCCAACAAAAAAATAACCGATAAGAAAAGTGCTGTTTCCTTGACGGTGGACATATGAACACGATCTCCCGCAACCCCCTCTTTTGTGACTGGTCAAAATTTCTTGACTATCTGAAAGACGTTTTGGTCAAGGTTTCTTGACAAAACCCTTTTTAAGCATTTTTTGATAGTTGTTTTTAGGTAGTAAATATGAGCGAGCAGAGAATAGCTCTCATTCTGCTGTTTGTTCTCTGTTTTACGCTAGTTTGTTTTCTTGATGTTTACAGCGTGGAAGCGAATCCTTTCACAAACGTTCCCCTTCCTGAACCAGCCTTTACTATTGAAAGTGACGGAAGCGTTGACCCCCCAACTGCGCCCATTCACCGAGATGGCGATGTCTACACTTTAACGGATGACATAGTCGGCTATAGCATCATAGTGCAAAAAGACGAAGTTACAATTGATGGGGGAGGTTACACCCTTAAAGGATATGGGAGCGAGGGAAACTTTTCCTTGAAAGGATATGAATCCCCAACCGGGATTTTTCTCTTGGATCAAAAGGGGGTAACTATAAGGAACATGAAAATCAGCGGTTTTAGTTATGGCATTAAAGTCACTGGTTTGTTTTCCCATGCTTGCACAAATAAC
>CAZYJH010000011.1:0-19014 GCA_964647775.1 uncultured Candidatus Bathyarchaeia archaeon | reverse complement strand
TTCTGCTCATGATCATGGAGCCGTAGGAAACTCTTTTTTCTGATGCCAAGATTACGCCGTCAGAATAAACTAGGCCTATAGTTGTGGCTCCTGGAATGAAAAAACGACTTTGGGCTTCGTCACTCAAATGTTGTTCCTCCAGTTTCAATGCAGTAAATGACCTGAAAGGCACTTTTAAACTTAATTGATTTTCCTCTGGAAGGATTTAACTTATTCCTGCCTTTTGTGAAGGGGCAACTTTGGCTCCTGTACAGCTTATTGTTGAGGCATTGGGGGCTGCTGTTTTTCTTTTCTAGAAAAGTGCGTTAACGCCTTTATTCCCTGCAGTGTTTTCTCTGCTAGCCTAAACTTTTGGATGCAAACTATCAGCAGGATGTAGAGAAGTGCCCATATGACGAAAAGCAGTTCCCCGTAGACATCGTGGAAAGTAATCGCGGCATTCAGCCCAGAGTTGACTCGAATAAAGAAGTAGACGATTATCCTTAGCACATTAACAAGGTATGTTCCAATCGCTCCAACAATGAAGTAAAGCAGCTTACGGAAACTTGACATGTTAGACTTCTTGAACAGCAACAAAATAATTAACGTGTAAAGAAACAGGCTGTGAACACCTGCACATGGCCAAGCAATACCTATAGACACTGATTGCCCGTCCAACGCTCTTGTTCTTATTATCGGCATAGCTTCTGATCCAGGTGCATAAGACATGGTGAAGGCGTAACCCAAAAGGTCAAGCAAAGCAGCTGCACACGCGGCTGTGGGGAGCGCTAACAGTTGAAGAGGCTTAAGCACGCCGTAGGGGAAGATAGTGTCTGTGAAGTATATGGCGGTGATTCCCGCGATTAAACCTATCGAGATGCCAAATTTCTTCAAGCCGCCTTTTCCGTAGGCTAAGAGTACGGTTGCTGTGAAAGAAACCGTGAACATAAGATACTCGACTGACAGGGGCCAAGCTGCTGTAAGGATGTGCTGCCAATCGCCGAAGTTTGCTTTCCAGTATTCGCCGCGAAAAATTTCTCCAACTTTTATAACGACTTGATCAAACCCCAAAAAGTTAACGCTTAAGATGTAAATTATTGGAGTAAATGCGCATACTAAAGTTGCTATAGTCTTGAGGTGGCTTCTGGGTTTGCTTTCTAAATCATTTTTTGGCTCTTTCTCCAAATTTAGTGAGTATTCTAAAACAAAAAGCCACAAGAAGAACAGAAGGAAAAGTCTTCCTTTCCAGGTGTAGTCAAAGTAGAATCCTCTTTCGTTGAATATGGCGAAGCTTTCGAGGTTAAAGTAGTCCAGTATCATCAACAGAACTATGGCAGCGATAAAGCACACTAGCACAAAACTTTGGAGCCGCGGTTTTTTCAACATTTCAAATCTAGGAAGCATCAAGGATTGCCTTCTTAAATTTTGATATTTTAGTAGAGGAGTGAACTTAGCAAGTTTTGAATTATTTTAACTGAATTGCTAATTATAATTTACTATCGGCTTTGGGGGTAGACGAATTAAGCCTCAATAGACGAGCCTGGGCTCGTTCATGGCGTTTGTAATCGCCACAATGCAAAGTGGAGGTAGCCGAGTTTGTTAAAACGAAAATGCCGAAAAACGCCAAAACTGTTATTTGCCAAAAAACATGAATTAGGTTTTTAATTGAGCGTACATCAGGGTGAAAACGTGCTAATGATAGACTCGCCAATTCTAGCACTTGGGAAAATAGAGTTTACTTCACTTTACTCTTTTATGTGGTTGTTTCCTTCTATCCTTTACGTTACTACTAACGATGAATCGTCCACAGAAAAGTTTACCATGAATATTAAAGCATTAAAGCCGTTTACCTGAATGCGCCCACTGGAGTTTGGTACATGAACATAACCTTCGTCACGGATCCCCTTCTAACAACGTTAGGATCTACACGACCGCCCTTTCTTTTAGCTACGGAACTACAGAAACGTGGGCACAATGTTACGCTTGTTTCTCCAAGCATCAGCGAAGAAGTCAGGAAGGCAGCAAAGGAAAAAGATATTCAAGTCAAAAGCTTAGGTTCAACTTTCAACTTCACAAATTCATACCCAATCGTTGAAGCTTGGGCAAAATCGCTGCTCAAATCGGACATTTTGCGCCTAGACGGCGTCGGCGATAACGACATAATAATCAACACTTCAGCCTGTATCAGGGTCAAGTCCCACATGTATTACGCTCAGGGTCCCATGACCCGAGCCCTTGACGACATGCTCTGTGAGATGCCTGCACGTTACAAGTATGCATACCGTTTGATTGCACCCGCATTGAGATATCTAGAGAAGAAAACGGTTAGAGCCTACGCCAATCTATCCGGTTCGGTGATAGCTAACTCAAAGTTTTGTGCCTCCATGTATAAGGAACTGGGCGTTGAAGTTGACGGCGTGATTTCTCCTCCCTTAGATTGCTCCGTCTTTAAACCTAGCGCCCAGGAGCCGTCACAAGACTATGTGCTGACCTACTTCGGGGTCTACAGTAAGGAAACCAGGTTTGCTGTTCTCAAGCAGGTAGCCGATGCTGGCGTAAAAATCAAAGCCTTTGGCTACAAGGCATCCGGCATTCCAGCCTGCATCGCCAAACACCCCAACATCCAGTTTATAGGCACAATTTCTAACGAAGAGCTTGTGAACCTTTACACTAACGCCCTCTACGTTCTCTTCACATTCAACCATGAACCCTTCGGATACATACCTATCGAAAGCATGGCATGCGGAACGCCAGTGCTGACATACAATAAGCAGGGACCCAGCGAATCCGTTATAGACGGCTCCACAGGCTGGCTCGTAAACAGCGATGAAGAGCTGCTGGACCTTGCCTTGAGGATTTGGAAGGATGGTTATGCCCAGAAGATTAGGAGGAACTGCATAAAAAGATCCGCGCTGTTTGATTCAAAGAAAATCTCTGAGGAGTTAATCAACCTCTTTAGAGAATGGCAGTAATTCATAGTCTTTTTCTGTGTGCCCTTTCAGTTTCATGTTTTCAAAAGCTGCCTATAGAGATTAATGTGCTCTGCTGCCACGGTACTCCAGCGTCTACTCTTTAACTCTTCTCTAAGGTTTTCTCCAAGACGGTTTCTAAGTTCCTTATCCTCCATTAACCGGGCAAGCGCTTGAGCCAACGCGGTTGAATCGGACGATGCTACAGCCATGTAGTGTTCCCCGTTTTGCAGTTCGCTCTGAAACTTGGGTACTTTGCTGCAAACAACAGGTTTCCCGTAGTCCGCAACTGTTGCCAACGCGCCGCTCGCTTCAACATAATGTGGCTCTGTAGACTGCAGCACAATTATGTCGCTTCTCCAAATGAGTTGTTCCAAACGTTTTTCGTCAACAAAACCCGTGAATAGCACATGTTTCTGTGTGCACGGTGTTAGAAGATGCCTAAATCTTTCTGTCTGATCTTTTTTATCGTGTGCATGACTTCCTCCGACAATTATCAGTTTTGCGTCAGGACACGTTTCAAGAAATTTTTCGAAGGCTTCAATCAAATATCCTATTCCTTTGCCTTTCCTCAAGAACCCAAGAGACATAATGCTGACTTCTTCACCTTTTTGAGAGGATTCAGGCTTATTAGAGGGCTTCACTCCATGCGGAATTATGACAATTTTTTCTCCCTTTGCGGCGTACTCTTCTTGGAGAGTGTCTTTCATCAAACGATTATGCACAATCAGCTTGTCCGAAAAATGTATAATGCACCTTGAAACGAACAGAACAGCCATCCGCGCCAAGAAATTAACAAAGGAATTTTTGTAAAGATGGGCGTCTTTTCGTATCACCGTGTGTATTGTAACGACACAGGGTTTACGGCTTAGACGTAAAAACAGAAGTAAAACTGGAAAAAAGATGGAAGAGACGAAATCCCCATATAACAGCCATCCATGCTGCAAATGAACCACATGTGCTCTCGTTTTGAACACAGAACGGAAAATGTCTGCAAAAAACCAAGGACCCCTTTTCCAGCATCTCAAAACAATCTCATCTTCTACTTCACGAGATTTAGAGGACTCCTGCTGCGTCAGAATGTTCGCAACAACTACCACATCCACCAATTTAGATATCTGGTTATACAAATCAGCGGAGTATAATGCCACGCCGTCCCTGTGCGGAGGCCAAGTAGTAACAGCGCAAACCTTCAAAGTTATCCCCCGCCTGACACCTGCAAAACGTTTATGGAGTAAAAGTACACATCCGTGGAATTTGTTACATCCGCATCAATTTTGATGAGTGTCGGCTGTTCAAGCGAAAAATTGAAGGTGAAAGCCTGCCACGTGCCCGCTCTGTTGAAATCGCTGCCCCAAATCGTTTTGGTGACTAGTTTGGACTGTTCCGGTCCCTTCAAAGCATCTAAGGTGATGACTTTATTGGCGGTGAGATCCGATACTTTCAGCAGCACCGTGACATTGTATCTTCCTGGAGGAAGAACTTTTTCTGGGACCTCAAAGAATAGGGGCGTTGCATCAGTAATAGCGTTGTGAATCAATACGTCTGATCTCGTTACGGACTCCCCCAAAGTAACATCGTCCTGAACAATATTTCCAGTTGCAATTTGCACATTGCTATAAGTGTACGTGAAGTCTACGCCCTCAAAATATTTTACTGCCTCAGTATAGCCTTTCTTGTAGAGCAGTATGCCATTCGCGTTGATGACTATCCCGTATTCGTCACCAATTTCTGCATTGCACCATCTTGGAGCCACATGTGCTGGTCTAGGCAGCTCAACTGTGTACCACCAGGAATAGATGTTAACCAGCACGTAGTCCACTCCATTGTTGAAGTATGGATAAACTTCAAGCCTGTTGCACAGATGCGGATGTATTTCCGGCATAACCGAGACGGAAGCGGTTGAAGGAATCTCATTTAATGCAATCCGCGTAGTCTCATCAGCTTGCGTAACCGAAAAGCCTCCGCTTGTTGGAAGCAACAGTATGCTGATAACTAGAGTCACGGACATCAAGTAACCGATCTTTCTCAGCATGTCCCTGTTGCCGATGTCTCCTAACTTTTTGATTCCGTTGATTGCTGCAACAAAAATAAATGCCGAAACGAAGGCGGGATACTGAGTTCCTATTGCATAATATAGCGGATTAATGGAGAGTAAGCTAGCCGCCAGCCAAGGCAGGCTCATTATAAGCGTTAATGGGTCAAGAAAGGATAGAAAAACAAGCGGTCCGAACAAGGATGTTATGTAAAGGAACTTGTTTTGTCCGTCCCTAAAAAGTACGCCGATTGTCTTTGCGGGGTTTGTCAGCGCATTGGTAACTATTTCGCCTGGGCTGGTGCCGAATTCTCCCCACTCCCATTTTGTGCTCAAAGCATTTGGGTTAAAATGTGTGATGACTGCGCCCGATAACATGAACCAGAAAATGCCCGTGAGTAACAGCAGGATGGCGAATATGGCATTTTTTGTGATTTTTTTCGACCGCAACCCCCTAATGATTTCTTTTCGATGCAGAAGGGAAAAGTAAACAGCCATACTCATGATGATTAGGGGAACAAACTCGTTAACCATCAATGCCAGAACAACAAAAACGTAAGCGTTCAGAAGCTTTCCTTTTTTCAAGTAATACATGGCAAAAAGGAATAATGCAGGCAAGAATGCTTCAACATCAAAGTTCGAAACCGACGCATTAATTGGAGGATAAACAACGTATACGATTGCAATAAAAAATGTTAGCAGCCTCCTGTTTGGGTGCTGTTCACGGAGAATCCAGTAAAGAGGAATTAAGCCTAATGAAATAGCCACTGGTCTAAGTATAAGCAGTGTAATTGGGTTTTGGTAGATGGCATAAATTGGAAGTAACAGAAAAAGGAATGGCGAAAAATGTATGCCAAAAAGGCTTCCAGAGGGGTTACCCGGGAGCTCACATGAGTAATACAGTAGCTTTCCATGATTCAGTGTGCTGTATAACGACTGGGAATAAATGCTGAGATCCCAAGCGTTTGTACGAAACGCGTAATGACGCGATATTGCCACGCTGGAAACTACAGTCACGTAAACAAGTGCAATCAAAAAAAGTATGAAATAATCGGATCGTATTATTGTCTTAATCCGACGCATATCGATTCCGCCTCTAAGTAGACTTGTTGTATCTGCCACTGCTTTCCTAACAACCTAACCGTATATTAAGCATGTGACCGCACGCGAGCAAACACCGAGCCTGAGCAAAATCCACAGTCACCACCTAACAACTCAGTAATACACATTCGCAGTTATTTTATAATAGTTTTGATGGCATGACGAGTTTAGGGGCATCATCAAGCCCTAAACCGCCCCAAAAAAGCCAAAAGCTTTTTCGCGCCAAACTTGAGGGTGAATCGTAGAAAGTTTAATAAACTTTGAACTCGAACACATTAAACATTCAGCAACTTGGGCTGATGAAAATAATTGAATAAAGAAGGAATAGACCTTAACGCGCGTGTGGCGGTAATCCTTCCAACGTACTGTGAAGCTGAAAACATAGCGGATATTATAAACGCAATTGAAAGTTTGAAGCTTAATTCTACTATATTGGTGATAGATGATTCAAGTCCTGATGAAACCCAAAATGTTGTCGAGAAGCTGAAGGAAAAATACAAAAACATTTTGTTATTAAAAAGACCCTACAAGATGGGGCTTGGAACAGCGATTACAGATGGGTTCCGTTTTCTTCTATCTCTTCCAGAACCGCCCAGCTACATAATCACGATGGATGCAGACTACTCGCATGCCCCTCGCGATATTCCACGGCTGCTTGGTCTCGCCGAAGACGGCAGCGATCTTGTCATCGGAAGCAGATACTGCATGGAAGGAGAAGTTAAAGGCTGGAAACTCACTCGACTGCTGATAAGTAAAGTGGCCAACAAAATAACGGGCAAGATAATTCGTCTCCAGCTGAACGACTTCACAAGCGGCTTCAGATGCTACTCCAAGGGATACATCATAAATGCGCTTCCAAAACTTCACAGCGAAACATACGAAATCCAAATAGAAACCCTCCGCCAAGCAAAACTTCAAAACTCAAAAATAGGCGAAATTCCCATAGTCTTCGAAAACCGCAAGAAAGGAAAATCGAAGCTGACTCTGACAGAAATTGCTGCTTTTTCTAAATACATTCTGAAGGTGTCATGGGAGCAGCTTCGCGACAGAGAAAACTAACGGGTATTTGACTCGTGTTATTTTGCTGTACTTGCTGACTTTTTCACAAAAAAGCAGAATATCAAAAAGGAGTTACAAAAAAAGGGGACGTGAGGGATAACGCAAACATCATCGTTTGTGTTCTGGCTTCCCAGTTTCACTGTGCTTTAGTTTCTTTCTGCTTTACGAAGTATTTGTAGCCGACCAGCATCGAAATGGATGACAGCAACACCATGACTGCGAAAGTTAAGCCTTCTGGTATCGGCTCCGAGGTGTAATTTTCGATTCCCCACTCGTCTGGGACGTCTGGGTCAGTGGGCGGCCAAGCATGAAATCCAGGATTGCTTGCATCGAAGGCTCCTAATAGAAAGTTCCACAGCATGCCCATTTGTACGGTCCCTGTATTCTTTGGAATCTGGAATTCCAGTATCCAGTGCGGTGTGCTATTCATCGGTGAAGCACTCAACGAGTTAACCCATTCTATTTCGCTTGGGTCATACGTAACATCACCCCAGCCCGATCCGTCTCCCATGAACCATTCTATAGTGTCGTGTCCTGTAATCATGAACATGCGGTGCTGACCTACCTGAGGAGCGGAGCCTCCGCTCTGTGATCCGTCAATGCAAAATTGCCAATAGTCGCCAGGGTTGTCGGTGGTATCGGTGAAAAATTCGACAATCCATTGTGTAAGAACATCGTCACCATAATACCATGTACTTCTGAAAGCAATGGCTGTGCCTATCCACGTAACGTCGGTGTCAGTCCATTCATCCGGGGAGGTCCACATTCCATCAATAGTTGGCATTACTACAGTCTGGTAGGAGATATGTTCGTAGCCTGGTTCAGCTGCCATAACTGGTCCAACAGTTAGCATCATTAGTAGACTGCTGAGCGTTAGTGCACATAAAGTTGTCGCGATTCTCTTTTTCATTATTAATAATCCCCCGTTTTTAACCGTGAACAGTGGTTTGTTCAGTTTAGCTTAAAAAATTATCTATATAATAATGTGAAGGAGCTTTTTGTGGCTGTTTTGGTTATTGGCAGTGGAGAATTCTTATTTTGGGCATGAGGAGGCTGCCACAAAGCAGGTTTCAGGTCTTCTGGAAGCCTTCTTGGATTTGACGCTAGCCTGAGAGTATATATGGTTATAAGCTATTTATTTTTGGTCAGAGATACAGTTTAGCTTGAATGTTTATGGTGGAGGAAACTGAACATGAAAAAGATTGGGTTAGTTACAAGTGGCGGGGACGCTCCAGGCATGAATGCTGCCATCAGGGCGGTTACTCGTGTAGCCTGTTCGCAGGGTGTAGATGTTGTAGGTTTTGAGAGGGGATGGGAAGGCTTGCTGACTAACACGTTTTGGCGGCTAACCCCCCGAAACGTCGGCGGAATACTTCATTTGGGCGGCACAATCCTCCACACCTCAAGAAGCCCAGAATTCAAGAAAAAGGAGGGCATAAGGAAGGCTGCGGAGACTCTTGCCTTGAATGGGGTTGAGGGGCTTGTTGTGGTTGGCGGCGACGGCTCTATGCAAGGTGCCTTGGAGTTAAGCAAGGAAACCGATGTTTTTGTTGTTGGGGTTCCGGCTACGATTGACAATGACGTGTTTGGGACAGAAGAGACAATAGGCTTCGATTCGGCGGTGAACACTGCAGTCACTGAGATTGACAAGATTAGGGACACTGCGAATTCTCATGACAGAATTTTTGTTGTGGAGGTTATGGGGCGGCTGCGGGGTTTTCTGGCTTTGACGATTGGGTTGACTGTGGGCGCTGAGGTGATTCTGGTTCCTGAGGTGCCATACACTTTAGAGAGTATCATAAACACTCTGGAAGTTAATGGCGCTAAAGGCAAGAAGTCAGGCATAATTGTTGCTGCGGAGGGAATCGGCAACACCCACAAACTGTTAAAGGAAATTGAGGAAGGAGCTGGAGTGGAAGCTCGACTAAGTGTCACAGGCTATGCACAGAGAGGAGGCAACCCCACAGCACGAAGCAGGCTGCTGGCTAACCTGTTCGGAGAAAAGGCTGTGGAACTGTTGACTGCCCATCAGGGAAACAGGATGGCTGCCCTGCAGGAAGGAAAAGTAGCCAGCATAGAACTCGAACAGGTCTGCAGCAACACTAAACAGCTAGACCTCAACTTGATGCGGCTCGCACAGACACTGGCAACATGAAGGGTTGTTGTTTATCCGAAAACTGTGGTGTGGAGCATCAGAAAGTCCAAGGCGCCCACTGCATATGAGAGGACCCAGAAAACTGCTGTTAGTTGTGCTATTCTTCTGCTTTTAGCTGGGTATGTTGCTGAGTTGGGGCGCCAAATTAGGACAAGCCATGTTCCAAGGGCTAATGCTGGTATTGAAAAGATGACGTGAAAGAAGTTCATAACTAAACGTGTAGGTGTATTGGCGAGTACAGCCATGGAACTGAAGCTCATGGGATCCATAAGCAGCACTACAGAAAAGCCGACTAACGTTTCGCACATTACAATCAGCATTGTGATTTCGTGCACAAAATAGTTGCCTTTTCTTCTGAACCACATGCTCATTAGGATAAAAGAGATCCAGAAAGTTTGTAGCATCAGATTGAATTCGGAGACGCTCAACCCCAGCTCATAAAAGGGCACGAAGACCATAGCTGCAATCTCTGCAAAAACAGCAACAATGACAGTAAAGACTGCAATCTTTCTCTGAGCAGAGGAACTCAAAGTCAGTTCTTTAATCGTTTTCATTCGTGAAACGGCTATTGCTGAAAGCCATATCAGTAGCACCAGTGCTAGTGCTACCGCCACTCCATAGAACACTGCCTGATTTGGTTCCGCAGTCTGAGGGCTCCACATGTTTGTGGCGATTGCCTGCGTAGTAACGGTCAGGTCCTCGATGTACCAGCCATCCTTGTTTGTAATGTTCTTGAAACGTTCTGCAGCGTGAAGAAACACGCCTGTGGCTTTATCCCACGTCTTGTGCCTGAAGTTGTCGCTTCCATATATTACTGTTCGGCTTGCGCCCAGCACAGTTTTCTGCTCTTCACTTTGAATAGTCACGTTAACGGGGTTTCCGGTGTGTATTGAGTAGTCATAGAATGTGTCTCCTGGACCAAGATTCGAAGGGATAATTGTCCAGCCTCTAACATTGCCTTCAGTGAAGTTATACTCCCAAATGGCGCTGCCTATTGTCCCATTTGAGTATCTGACAGTAAAATTGGCTGAGAAGGCTGTGCCCTGAACCGGCAGAACCTCTATTCTCAGCCACCTAACGTCATGTGTTGGCGGCGTAGACCCAGTGCCATTTATGCTAATGTCATACTCTATCCAATCGCCCTCTTTGACGCCCACCGACGGCTCATAAGAAGCACCCACGGGTAAGGCAACAATCAAAACGGAAACTGTTACGATTGCCAAAACTACAGCCGTGCAGGCTTTCATTTTTTATCGACGTAGCTGTGACGCGGTGTTCTTAAAGCTTTTTTTGTCAACCTTTCTTGACTAAAAACATGAGTCATTAGTCAATGTTTCTTGACCAAGTGCCTGCCAGTGGCTAAAAAACAATGAAGAATATGATAGCACGCAACGTAGACCACAAAGGTTTTTGGTTTAGGGTTAAAATTCAATACCATGAGCCCCTGTTCGTGGTGCATGTTGGTCAGAAGCAAATGGTGGAATCGCCAAGAGACGGCAGAAACCAAGGTCTTGTTCATATTAGGAGCCTAATAACAGAAGATTGTTGAAAACAGTCTTTTCTCAAGAAAAACTGCAGCATCGGCACAGAATTTTCTCAGGGCATGAAACCATTTTATGTAATAGCGTAGGATTCAGGAAGTTTGCTTTGTAGGTTAGTTCAGCTTTGTGAACATCAGAATGGTTTAAAATGTCCGCAGGGCATCTATACTTGTGTCCACTTGACGTTAAAGAGGAAAAGCGATGCCAAAAAATGAACAGCCCAGATGTCAAGGCTGTGGATGCGAAATTTCGGTTGAAGAAAGCTATGTGATTGACGATCTCACTCTCTGCGATGACTGCTATCTGGAGAGAAGCCACCGCGTCAAAACCTGTAACCCCTTGGCGACGTACTCAGCTAAACGCTTTCAGGAATCCGATGGGCTGGAAGCAGCAGAAAGGCTGAATGACACACAAAAAGCAATCTACACGCTAATAAAGTCCAGAGGTAAAGTTACCCCCCAAGAAATTTCCAGCAGATTTAATCTTTCTTCAGCAGAAACTGAAAACCAGTTAGCCATCCTGAGGCACCTTGAATTGACCAAAGGAAAAAAAGAAGGGAACACCGTTTACATAGTTCCATTCTAGCCGAATCACAGCTTAGTCTGTCGCCCGCTTTGTTCATAAGCAAGGAAGCTGATGCCAAAGAAGAAGGACAGGGTTTAAGGCTGAGATATGCGAAATAGTTAAAGGAAAAAATGTAATGGTTTCAGTTGAGAACAAGGTTGTTGACGTTGCCAGAAAAAGTTAACAAAATCTTTGAGAAAGCTAAAGCTGAAGGACGAAATTTTCTGCTTGAGCCTGAAGCAAAAACTGTCTGTAAAGAGTACGGAATACCCGTAACAGAGTTGAAGATAGCGAAAACTGCCGAAGAGGCAGCCCAGTTCTCTGAGGAAATTGGGTACCCGACAGTTCTGAAGATAATTTCGCCTGATGTGCTCCACAAATTTGATGTGGGCGGAGTAATTCTTAACGTCAGCAGCCGAGAGGACGCAAGAAACGCATACAACAAAATTTTGGAGAACGTGAAACAGCATAAGCCCGACGCAAAAATTGATGGAATCCTAGTACAGGAGATGGTTCCCTCCTCAACAGAAGTTATAGTGGGGGCAATCAAAGATGCACAGTTTGGACAAACTTTGATGTTCGGACTCGGCGGAACCTTCGTGGAAATCATGAAAGATGTGTCCTTCAGAGTCGCGCCCATCAATGAAGATGACGCCAGACAGATGATTTCAGAAGTGAAGGCATACCCCATCCTCCTAGGCTACCGTGGACAACCACCCCGCGACATAGACACAATAGTGAAAATCTTGCTTAACACATCAAAGCTGGTGATGGATCACCAAGACATCAAAGAACTTGACCTGAACCCTGTGATTGTCTACGAAAAGGGAGCAAAAACGGTTGATGCAAGAATCATACTGGAATAAACCTCTTATTTTAGAAGTGACATCCTTTCCAGACTCGTCAAAAGGTGCATTAAATCCAGAGCCTTGACAAATCTAACTACCGCATAGGACGTGAAAGAAATATCTGACTCCCCTGAACGCAAAATCGAAGCCCTAAACAAGGAATTAACTCCGTTCAAGGAAGAACGGAACAGATTGAACACTGAAGCAGGCAAGTGGGCAAAAAAAAGGGACGACATCAACGAAAAAACCCGAAATCTGCGAAAAGAAGCAGCCAGCATCAAAGAAAAAAGAGACGTCTTAAACGAGAAAGTTCAAGAACTGAAAAACCTGCGCGGTCAAGTGACTGGCAGCCGCAAAGAGAAATTTGACAAGATGTCTGAATTAAAAGAGAAAATCAGGGTGCTGAACGAAAAGAGGCCTGAAGGAGACCTGCGGCAGGTACAGCGGGAAATCGAGGAGATTGACTGGAAGATTCAAACCAGCTCCCTGCCAGTAAAGGAGGAACAGGAGCTAGTTAACAGGGTGAGGCAGCTTGAAACCCAGCTTGTAGTTCAGAAGCAGATAAGAAAAGTGAAAGAACAACTCTTCCTGTTGCGAGCCGACGAGCAAAAGTTTGGAGCCGAAGCAAAAACAATTCATGAAAAACTTTCTGAGCTGGCTGAACAGAGCCAAAAATATCATGCACAAATGATTGCGGTCCTAGACAAAGCCCGCGAACTCCAAGCTGAAGCTACTGAAGCTCACAACAAGTATGTTGAAACAAAGGAGCAGGCACAGAAGCTGCACCAGAAATGTGTTGAACTTCTGGAAGAAATCAGAAGCATCGAACGGAACTTGAAGGAGACCGCGGACATGAAACAGGCTGAACGTCAAAGTGAACTCAAGGATGAGCTGGAGAAGAGGGCTTTGGAGAAGTTGAAGCGCGGCGAGAAGTTGATGTGGGAAGAATTTCAGGTTCTGGCTGAGAAAGGGCTGCTCTAATGGTGAAGTTTTCGTGGGCAAAGCTTTTTCAGGTGATTTTGAATAGAAAAAATAAAGACAAGGTTAAAGTGTGCCTCCAAATAAAGGGTTAGTATATAGGAGAGCAATTATGCCCACAGCAGCCAAGCCGGAGCGAATTCTTGTTTTATGCGTCGACAGGGACGACGATTTAGGCATGAAAGCGGGAATAAACACGCCTGTCCTTGGAAGAAAAGAGAACGTGAATGCTGCTGCGAGCCTAGCCCTCCGAGACCCTGAGGAAGCAGATGCTAATGCCATGTTTGAGGCTGTCCGCATCTACGACAACCTGAAGAAGAACGCCAAGGGACCGGAAGAGCATGAGGTTGCAACCATAGCAGGCTCCGATTTGCAGGGAATAGAGGCTGACAGGCAGCTTGTAGCCGAATTAACTGAGGTTCTGAAAGACTTTCCGGCTACAGATGTTATCCTTGTTACGGATGGCTACGCAGACGAGATGGTGCTGCCGCTGATTGAGTCACGGGTGCCCGTTACTTCGGTTCGAAGAATTGTGATACAGCACAGCAAATCCATCGAAGAAACAGCCGCCCTCTTCAGCCGATACATGAAAGTCCTTGTAGAGAACCCCCGCTACTCCCGAATACTCTTGGGGCTTCCAGGAATCCTCTTCATAGTTTTAGGTGCCTTATGGGTCGCCAACCAGTTGACGTACGCTGTACAGGCGCTCACCATAATTGTAGGCGCATTTCTTGTTATAAGAGGATTCAGACTTGACAAAGCAGCCCTAAACTTCTACAAATGGGTGAAAGAGTATTCTCCGCCTCCCTTCAATGTGCAGATATCAGGCTTTGCAGCGATTGCAGGAATCTTGCTGATTCTTGTTGGCGGCTATCTGGGAGGAACTGCAGTAGCAGATGTGGCTGGTACTTTGGACGCCTTTTCGAATATTCCGAGACTTGTAGGAGAATTTTTTTATGCGTCAACATATCTCATGGCTATCGGAATATGCGTTATACTTGCAGGCAGGGCGGTTCGCTGGTTCTTTGAACGGGATTTACGTTTGTGGCGAACCATTGTCATAATAGTTGGGGTTGCTTGGTCTTCGGTTATGTTTGTTGAGGCTTCAAAAATCCTCACTAGTCCACCATTAACGAATCCCAGTTATCCACTTTCTGGTTACGGAACACTGATTTGGGCAATTGTTGGCGGCATACCAGTGATAGTGGCAACGGTCTTAACAGGGATATTGTTACGTAGAAGATACAGCAGCTACTTCGAAGATACAGAAGATGCACTAGTGGACCTTAAAGAAAGCTGAAGGGGCAAACAACTGGAAGCCTTCAACAGCACCTAAGGGTTAGTTAATTTCGTGCGCAAAGAAAGCGTTGCAGAAAATTGAAAAGGTTATTATCTGAAAATCGTGTCTATATACTTCCAGCGTTTAGACTGAACTGGAAAAACCTAAAAAGACGCAGAAGTGTAATGCTGGATTATAACCGTTTGTGGTAAAAATTATGCTTGAAGGTTTGCTCTCTCTGCTAGGCATCTACAAGGTATACGAGAAGTGGCTGTGGTTCCAAGTTAAAGATGAAAAAAAGCCGGAACACGTAGCCATCATCCTCGACGGAAACCGCAGATGGGCAGTCCATAAATCTTTGATATCGTGGGTCGGTCATCGTCATGGCGCCGACAAGATCGACGAGCTGATGGATTGGTGCATAGAACTGGATGTAAAATCCATCACCTTATACGCGTTTTCAACCGAAAACTTCAGCCGTCGCCCAAAAGAGGTGGAGGAGCTCATGAAGCTGATTGAAGAGAAAATGCGGTCAATCCTCGATAATGAGAAGATTCACGAAAACAAAATCAAAGTAAAAGCCATAGGACGAATAGACCTCTTACCCGCATCGATGCAAGAAGTTATCCAGCGCGTTGAAGAATCAACAAAAACGTATGATGAGAGGCTCCTGAATGTGGCTCTGGCTTACGGCGGAAGGGCAGAAATCGTTGACGCAACAAAAAAGATAGCAACCAAAGTAAAAAACGGCGAACTGAAACCCGAGAAGATAAACGAGAAACTTTTCGAAAAATACCTTTACACAGCTCACATGCCCAAACAGGACGCTGACCTCATCATCCGAACCTCTGGAGAAGAAAGACTCAGCGGTTTTCTGTCTTGGCAGTCCGCCTACAGTGAACTCTGTTTCGTGGACGTGAACTGGCCAGACTTCCGGAAAATAGACCTTCTACGTGCCGTCAGAACGTACCAGAGACGGAAACGCCGCTTCGGACAGTAAAATTCTATCCTCTTTTCTTGGCGCTGACTATCGAAATCACGTCCCTGTCCTTCAGCACATAGTCTTCTCCGATTCTGTTTTTTCCACGAATGTCGATTGCGTGAATGAAGCTGTCCCCCAGTTCCGTGTGAATAATGTAAGCCAGCTGCCGTGCAGTTGTTCCATAGGGCACAAGGTAAACGTCTGGAAGCACTCTGCCCTTGTGGTCACTAAGATGCTCACAGTCCTCTACAGGGTAAACGGCAACCATCTGCAGAAGCTCAAAGAAGGCAGTGTTGATGGCTTCCTGGACGCCGGTGGAGCCAAACTTGTACAGAATATGCTCCTGAATAGCATCCAATGCTCTCTGTTGGGCGGCGGTGAGTTTTTCAGCGTTTTTTGTGGTTACCTTGCAGTCTCCAGGCGTGTAATCGATTAAGCCCTTTTCTCCCGCTCTTCTGAGAGCCAACTCCGCCTCTGCACTGCAAGCCACAACCTGGTATCCACTTTCTTTCAGGTGCTCAACATTCTCTTCTGACGTTGGAAGGTCAATTTTGTTGGCGGCGATAAGGGTTGGCTTGGAGACGCTCCGCAGAATATCCAAGAAATGTATTATGTCCTCGTCGCTCCAGTGCTCCGGCTTATCCATGTTGAGGTCCGTTTTTCTTAGGCTCTCAATTATGTGGTATCGTTTAATGGATAAGCCGGTCAAACGCTCCTCAAGAAGCGAAATCATGTCCGCTCTGCCTGAACCAGCGGTTCTAGCCATCTTTGACCAGTCCTTTTTCAGTATCTGGTTCATCCACATGGTTATCTCGTTTTCAAGAAATTTCACGTCTTCCATGGGGTCATGTGAGCCCTTTTTGCACATCCTTCCTTCACAGTCTGTTGAGCCTGAAGCGTCAACTACGTGAAGTAGCGCATCTGCTCTTCTGATTTCGTCTAGGAACTGGTTTCCCAGTCCCCGTCCTTCCCATGCTCCGGGCACAAGCCCTGCCACGTCAATCAGCTCGATTGGAACCAGCCTGATTCCGTTTAGGCAGAGGCTGTTTTTTGGGTTGTCTTCGATGTTGAATTCGGGGTGGACGCAGGGGGTTCTCAGGTAGCCTATTCCCTTGTTGGGTTTGATTGTGGTGAAGGGGTAGTTTCCGATGTCCACGGGGATCAGGGTTGCAGCAGAGAAGAACGTGGACTTACCCGTGTTTGGTTTGCCGACGATTCCCAGTTTTTTCGAGTAAGATGGTGCGCTCATGGCTGACTCCTTCCCCGTTTCTCCACTACCGTAGCCTAGGAGAAGTGTTCAACCCAATGTATGGGCTTATCAAATGTAAAAGCTTTGTCAAATACTGCCTTCAGTTCACGCCTACAGCAAAAACGGAACAGGAGAACCGTTTCTCAGGTTCCTATCAGATACTTTTCTGCGTCTATGGCGGCTTTGCATCCTGACCCAGCGGCGGCTATGGCTTGGCGGTAACGGTAGTCTGCAACGTCGCCTGCAACGAAGACGCCCTCTATGTTGGTTCGTGTTTCGTCTCTGGTTGCTATGTAACCTGTCGAATCCAGTTCTATCTGGTCCTTGAAGATTTCTGTGTTAGGCTTATGACCGATAGCTACGAAAACAGCGTCACACTCCAGAACTGACTCCTCGCCAGAAACAACGTTCCGCAGTTTAACCCCTTCCACTCTCTCCTCGCCCAGAACCTCAGTGACTTTGCTACTCCAAACAAACGTTATCTTCGGGTTCGCGAAAGCCTTTTCCTGAAGGAACCTGCAAGCCCGCAGCTCATCCCTTCTGTGAATAACTTTGACTTCGCTCGCAACTCTGGCGAGCACAAAAGCCTCCTCCAAAGCTGTGTCGCCTCCGCCCACAACCACAACTTTCCTGTTCCTGAAGAAGGGCGCATCACATGTGGCGCAGACCGAAACACCTCTTCCTCTAAGCCGCGCCTCGCTCTCCAGACCCAGCCACTTCGCTGAGGCGCCAGCGGCTATGATGACAGATTTTGCTTCGTGAACCGTGTTTCCAACAGTTACTTTGAAGGGCTTGGAGTTGAGGTCTACGGAGGTGGCGTTTTCGAAGAGCAGTTCTGCGCCGAAGCGTTCAGCCTGCTTCCGCATCTGCTCCATTAGTCTTGGTCCAAGGATTCCGTTTTCGAATCCCGGAAAATTCTCCACTTCTGTTGTGAGCATAAGCTGCCCGCCCCACAGCATTCCGGCGGCAACAAGAGTCTTTAGTCCGGCTCTGCTCGTGTAAATGGCGGCTGTTAAACCTGCAGGACCAGAACCAACAATCACCACATCATACATCATCAATCACTTCCATCGAATTATACAGGTTACGCGAATCAGATATATTTTCACTTATTAAACGGTAAAGTTCACTCGCTGACTGTTCCCAGCAAAGAATGCAATCGTTGTCTTGCTCTGTGTTTCCAGAAAAAAGATTGTTTTCAAGACTAAAAACTTTTAAATCAAACTGTAACCTACACGTATGAAAAATTTTAACCAAAAAAATTCACGCATGACATAGTGGCTTGACAAATCCTTGAATGCCCTTGATGTGTGATTGTGAATTGAAAGTCAAGGGCATTCTTGCTACACAAAAATGAACTTGACTAGGAATCTGGCAGGATTTTGGTCTGACTTCAGTATGATATCAGTAAGATATCAAAGAGATATAATCCGTATACCCTTTTAGTAAAAAGGATATACCAACCTAATTCGTATGCGCGCGCTTCCGAGTACGGGTTTAGATGGGTAATCAGCAGATGCTTAATTTGTCCTAATTTATAACCTTTTATATGGTGAAGAAGATATAAGAAAAAAGGGAAGAGAACATTTTGGTTTCCACAAGGATTAGCCTTTTGTATGTTATTATTATTGCAATAATGTTGTCCCCTTACGTCGTTTTTACATGGGGGATTGGAGATAGAAACGGGGCAATAATCATTATGGCGATATACACGTTTTTGGCTATTTTAATGATTTACATATCTTTTCGATCTAATCGAAACAAGCTTGCATCCAACGAAACATCCTTGGACAGCGAGGGATAAGGTATTTCTTAGCCCAACAAGTGCTTTGTAGCAACTATTGTTACTATTACAACAATTGTTAAAACAACTATAATAGCTAGTCTTGTTTTTATCTTCATTTGCTTACCTCCTCTTAGCAATGCTACTTTTTATTTTGCTCCAAAATTTTTGCTTATCTCAGCGATGAAACTTTATGCCCGTGTGGTCAAGTAGCTTGTATAGGCGCACTTTTGCAAAGTCTGTCACAATGAACAGGGACAACGCATACCCCCAAACAAGAAGAGCCAAACCCCACCCCATTGCCGGAAGCAAAATTCCGTACACAGTGATTAAGGTAGCAACCAGTTGAGTAACAATGACCGCAAAAAGGAGAGGTTTTGCGGGTTTCACAGACCAAAACGGACCTTTTGTTCTGGCAACAAAGACGGTCAAATGTCCCGCCACTGAGAGCTTCAAGTATATAAAAGATTGGAGCACCAGTGGGTTTAACTT
>CAZYJH010000010.1:0-19150 GCA_964647775.1 uncultured Candidatus Bathyarchaeia archaeon | reverse complement strand
CAGTGAACGCGCAGATGGGCCTCTCTGAAGAATTCGCAGTAGAAACCGCAATCAACCAGATACAAACAGAAACTGATGTCCAAAAACTGCTGCTTCTGGTTAGCAGTCCCGGAGGGCTGGTTCAATCCTCTTATAAGGTAGCAAGAGCGTTACGGAAGACCTTCAAGGAGATTATTGTTTTTGTTCCGCATATCGCGGCAAGTGGAGGCACCCTGCTTGCCCTTACAGGAAACAAGATAGTTATGGGCATGATGAGTCAGCTTTCGCCGCTTGATCCGCAGGCACAGATTGAGGACGGCGCTGTTTCGGCGAACTCTATTGTGGATGCGCATCAGTTTGTCACAAGGCTCTTTGATGATGTTACGGTGGATGATGCGCCTTACAGCTACAAGGCTCTGGCGGACAAGTGTGACGGAGTTGACATAAGGGATGCTTTGGCTTCGCTGAGTTTGATGGAGGATTATATCCGCGAGATTGTGGAGGACTGCGGATACAGCAAAGAAGAATGCAAGAAGATAAGCCACAAGATGGTGCGGGGCTTCAAGACCCATGATGAAGTGATAAACATTGACAAAGCCAAAAAGCTTGGACTGAAGGTTGTTCCTCACACCGATTTTCCTGAGGAATGGAATCTGTTCAGGGAATGGCTGGCAAAGTATATGCTGCAAAGCGCAGACAAGCATGTTATCCGTTTTGTTGTTCCAGAAGACCTGACAGAAAAGTGAATTGAACGGGACATTGCCAAAGCCTCGACTGCGGATGATTTCTTCAAAGGCTCTTTAAGCTCAAAAATAGGGGAAGGAAGAGTTTGGTTGAAGACTAGAACTCCTCTGTTTCTTGTATGCCAGTTACTCCTTGGATGATTCTTGCGATTCCATTGAACATGAACGTGAATGACAACAATAGAACCAGAGCAAGGAAGCCAAGATCTGAGTACACAAACACTAACGCAGCCAATATGATGGTGAGTACGCCTACAACCGCAAAAAAGGCTCTGAGCCACTTTGGAAAGGCTTTGCCAAATTCGCCGATTACCAGTCTCGCAACGCCGTTGAGCAGCAGGGCAAAGGACAGAATGTAAATCAGCAGTTGAGTGGTAAGGTCCGCGTATACTAGGGCTACGATGCCTAATGCGATGGCTACTATGCCGATTGCAACATTGGCTGCACGTATTCCGTCTGAAAGATATCTGGCGAATACTCCGTTGAAGATTCTTGCGATTCCAGTGACCAGCAAGACGACTGAAAGAACGAGAATCATGGTTAGGATGGCAAGTTCCTGATACGCCAAGACCACAACTGACAGAATTACTGCAATCAATCCGAAGACGACGTCAAAAGCACGCAGCCAACCTGGAGCTTTAGTTTCACTCATTGTTAACTCCACGACAGCAGGTATGTTCTAAAAATGTTAAAAGATTTGCCGTGGCGGGCTACTGCCTGTCGTATTTTTCAACGGTTTCGTTTATGACAACCAGTTCAACGCCTGCCAACCTGAACAGTTCTATGGTGTCCTTGTCCGCATGGTAATGCTTCTCGCAGACAACACGTTTGATGCCCGAATTAATTATCATCATGGCGCAAGTTCTGCACGGCGTCATCTTACAATACAATGTGGAGCCGTCAAGAGATATCCCAAACTTTGCAGCCTGAATAATTGCATTCTGCTCCGCATGCAAAGTGCGCACACAATGCTGCGAAACAGTCCCATTCTCATTCAGAACCCTTCGCATGTCATGCCCTGCCTCATCACAGTGCGGCAGCCCCGCAGGCGCCCCAACATAGCCTGTCGTCATGATTCTGCGGTCCTTGACGATTACGCACCCCGCCTTCCCACGGTCGCAGGTGGCACGCTTAGAAACAGCCTCGCACAAATCCAGAAAATATCTGTCCCAGTCAGGTCGCTGCTTACAGTCCATCCTTATTGTCTCCAACTTTCGAATATACACCTAAGCAGACATGGAATAAAACTGTTTTTTCCCTGCAGGCAGCAGATTCAATAACGTTAAATATTATCCTTGATTCAAACGGTAGAGGGGGCTGGTAGTTTAGTCTGGCTGAATGCCGCCTTCGCATGCCTTGCGCCGAAAAAGGCGGAGATCGCGGGTTCAATTCCCGCCCAGTCCACCACCACACAACCCAGCCCATTTTCAACAAGAAATCTACAACACAACAAAGGGAATGAAAAAAGTCCATCTAACAGAATCAACAATCAAGCCCACAAATGTGGCATAATGTGAAAAACTGTTGATGTCCCAAACTAGATTAAAAAAGCACATGTATATTGCTATGAGCACCTTTTCTTACTTTATTAGTAATACAGAAACGAAGTTTTGAATTTCAATCGAATTCTGTTGTAGGTTTACCAACACACTTTTACCCAAGTCTGTTAAAACGTAAAGTGTTTTCACTTCGTTTGGCAGTTTTTTAATGTATCCTTTCTTTTCCAACTTTTTGAAAATTGGATATATCGTACCTGGACTTATCTGAATGTTGAATTTTGTTTCAAACAAACTCATTACGCTTGTTACGGTAATGACGGCTCTCTGAGACATTTCAGCCATAATTGCTATATCCAACAAGGACTTCAGCAATTTACGCTTTTTTTCAAGTAAGAACCTAGTTATGTGAGTTATATGTTTTTTGTCCTCGGTTTTAGAGACTTCCTCCCCCTCCCAAACAATGTCCCAAAATGTTTTAACGATAAAACATCATTTAAAATTTAAATCCTTCGATATGATTTTGTACAAATTTCTACAGATGATTACAATAATATCTTTCTGCCGATAACACTCATCTATAGAAAAAAATACGCTTTCCTTGTGTCAAGTCCATGTCTTGAAACTGTTCCTGAGTGATTCTCGGAAATAGTGGTTAGTTCTGTGATCAAAGCCTTACAATTAATCCTGACTCGAGAATTTACTGAGTCAAAACCATAAATCTTTGAAACGTCATATTCGAAAACATTTATATAGTATTCGATTTTCGAAACTGTCAAATAATTTAAAAAAAGAAACATGATATTTACTAACGGAGGTTTAATAAATGGAAAAAAAGTTGTTAGTTGAGAGCTCGATGATGTCTGCGGCTTTCTTGGCGGCTTTACTCATACTGATTTCTATTCCCGCCGTTATGGCATCGACGCCACCATACTATTCCGGTCCAATTCAAGAT
Source organism: uncultured Candidatus Bathyarchaeia archaeon (assembly GCA_964647775.1). Taxonomy (GTDB): domain Archaea; phylum Thermoproteota; class Bathyarchaeia; order Bathyarchaeales; family Bathyarchaeaceae; genus Bathyarchaeum. The sequence goes on along the minus strand of CAZYJH010000010.1, from coordinate 15,977 downwards.
TACAAGTATACTGAGGGTGTATATATGGAATGGGCACAGGTTGGCATCTACGACTATCAAAACCCACCTTATGATAATCCACCATGGCCATGCATTCTCCACCAGACTTATGCGTACGTCTTTGGCGATTGGGAATTTTATATACCCCATCAAATGTACTACAAAGGAGCTGATGCAACATTGACTAACCTTTACGAGGATTACGAATACGATAGTGATGGCGCCAGCAGGTATTGTGCAGTATACGCATGGCCATCATCCCCGTATGCATGTGCTGTGCAGACAAAGTCTAACGGACTTTATCGGAACACTGTAACAAACGAAATAATAAACCCCACGCCCGAACCAAACGCATATGCAGTTAACTTTCCTTAAGGTTTCGACGTTTAGCAATGTTAGGTGTTTAGCATAAAAAACAGAAATACACAAAAGATTGCATCAATCGCAACTGCTTTCCTCTTAATCTCTCTTTTTTTACAGCTTAGCGCATCAGCAGCTTCACAATCTGATAGTTCAACTTGGATGGAAGTGGGCACTTTTGCTAAATATTCTATTCTCCCTCCTTTTGTAGACTTCACAAACGGTTCCATCGGTATACCAAAAAGCGACACAGCCGTTATTTACAGTTGGAGCTGTATCGACATAAGTAGCAACTTGGCAAAGGTGAGAGTTTCACTAGAATATGAAACAGAAACATCAAAAGTAAACTTGAATACGACGGTTTATACTGACACTCTTACTGGTGATGTGTATTTCTTAAACGGTACACTTATTGGATCTAGTTGGCTGTGGATGCAGCCTTATCCAACTCAGAATGAAAAACACGTTTTCCTAAATACGCCGCAAAGTAATCTTGTCGGATATGTAGATGGGGCAGGCGATCCGCCATTGTATTATGATACACACATTCAAGAATTTCAAAAAGTATTTGCAATAAGGGGAAACGGCACGCTAGACGGTAAAGACGTGGGCTTCTTTGTATTGTTGTTTGATTTTAACACAGGCATACTGCTTTCGGGTCCTCCACTTTATGATCCTACGTTTGTCGTGTTAGGCGTGAAAATGTCTGCTTTTTCTCAATTAAATCTTGTGGACACAAACATAGATCTTGGTCCAGCGGAATTGTCATTTAAAATTAGAGAAGCAATACCATATGTGGCACTTATTCTTGCATTCATTTTAATTACGATAGGAATCTATTTCTCAAAGAAAAGAAAGCGTCGAAAAAACACAACTGAACAGGTGAAAAAATGGGGTTTCTCATAAATACGAACAACATTGTTAAAGCCTTTGGAAATAGCATCGTCCTTGACAAACTTAATTTACAGGTTCCCAAAGGCATATCAGGATTCGTAGGAAGAAACGGTTCAGGCAAAACTACAACCATCGGAGTTCTATTAGGACTGTTAAAACCTCAGGGTGGAGAAGCAACAATCTTTGGACTGGATTGCTGGCATAACTCTTTCGAAATCAGGAAAAAAATAGGAGTTATGCATGAGATCACTGCATATCCTGAAAGTTTCACAAGCATACGCTTTCTAGAGCATGTTGCAGGTTTTTACGGTCGTACAAATCCAAGACAAAAAGCAATGGAAGCACTTAGGGAAGTTGGGTTATTTGGAGCTAAAAGCAAACCAATAAAAACCTTTTCTGCAGGGATGTTTAAGCGGTTGGGCTTAGCTCAAGCATTAATTGGCGAACCTGAATTAGTAATTCTTGATGAACCTACTGCAAATATAGATCCATCTGGAAGAAGTTCTTTATTGAACAAAATCGTGGAACTACATAAGGAACAGGACATCAGTTTTTTTATTACAACTCACATGTTAAGTGACCTTGAAAAAATCTGCGAGTGGCTTTCGATAATTGAGGAAGGCAAGATAGTTGATCAAGGATATGTAAAAGATCTTGCCCAGAGGTATTCAGCAAATTTGTTCAAAATTGAAGTCACCCAACCACATCAGTTCATAGAGAAACTCAAAACGATGAAATTAGTTAAAAACGCGCGAATAGAAGGTGACTTCGTTTATTGCAAAGTACATAATCCTGATGAATTCTATGTCGAATTACCTCGAATTGCCACTCAACTAAAGTTGCAGTTGAAAGGTTTTCAGCGTGTTGTTGGTACCATTGAAGAGATTTATGAGGAGATAATTGATGAAAAGTGAACACAACAACTTTTTTAGACTGATCCTATGGGAACTTCAAGAGTACCTTAATTTTCCAATGTTAGAAATATTGGTGTTTGTAGTCCTTTATTCAGTGTTGAACCAACCAACAGTTGTAATATCTTACAGCATGAGCTACAACAACCTGCGTTTTGGTATTCGCGACATCACTTTCTTTATGACCTTGGGAGTAGGAGCTCTCGTATCCCGAAGTTTCGGATCAAGCATTTCTAAAGGGGAAATAAAAACACTTCTTTCGTACCCATTGAAAAGAGGACAAATTTTTGCTTCCAAATTCACCGCTTTATTCATGGTTTTCGTTTGTACTTACACTGCAGCATTCTCAGTTCAGATTTATCTAATGAGGCTGAATTTTTTTGAGCCAATGTTTTATATTTCAGTTTTAGGTATGGCACTTCAACTTCTGTTAATGTGTTCATTGACCACAATCATTGTGCTGCTTACCAAGAACGAAGTTATTTCTATTTTTGCATCCGCCCTCCTCTTGTATGGAATCGAAAACGTTGTTAATCCCTCTAGCTTTTCGTCATTCGTAGGTCGATTCAATGCAATATTTTCATACTTCGGAAAGATAACTCACGAAACACTACCAGTAGGCATAGGGACAGAATACACATTAAATGATGCCGTATTAGCGATGTCTATTCCTCTCGCAATTTCTGCACTTCTGCTCGTTATTGGCGCAATATACTTTGTCCGCATAATGGAGGTTGATTAAAAAATGAAAAGATTAACACGCATTGGAATTTTAATCACAGTTATTGGAGCATCACTTTTGCTAATAACAATTCTACGAAGCAGCTTTCCAGAGACAACTATATCCGTTGGGGGAAAAGACACCGCTCCGGGACGTTGGGACCTGTATCAAGATTTGCTTTTTTCTCCCCGCACTTTGCGACTGGAAGTCAATTCCAACGTGACTGCAGATGCTTATGTTTTGGATCAAAATGGTATCAAGTTGTGGACTTCAACTGAAACGATCAGTTCAATTGCATCGTTGACCGGCGTGAAACAAGAGTTTGTAACAACAAAAATTGGAGAAAGAGGCGCTTATGGAATTTTGATTCACAATGCATCTAATGAACCAGGCACAGTGAAAGCAATTGTGACACTTTATGGCCTTGAAGAAGACCTAGTATATAGTTCTATAACAATAATTGCTATAGGATTAATCACATTTATAGGGAGTTTAGCAGCAAGTGTTTGGAAAAAAGAAAAACAAACATAGCTGTATACGAGATCATCTCAAAAGAACCGCAAATCGCGGGTTCAATTCCCGCCCAGTCCACCATTTTTAGGGTTAACCGAAGTCAAGGATTAGTTTCTGTTGTTACCCAGAATCGCCATCGGTCAGGCAATCTGGAGTAGATTATGTACGCTGGGATGATGTTCAGCAATGCTTGGGTGAGATTGAACACGGCTAATGGAAGCAGAATCGCAACTACGGCTGCCTCAGATGGGTAGTATGCGGGATAGAAGATTGGAAGCATGTAATAGTTTGCCACAGTCATTACGAGAACTCTAGACGCGACCGCGGCAACAGTTTTGGTGACTACGCCCTTGCGGATTGCAGCAAACGCCAGAACGGTTGCTAATTCTGCAACGAGTTTGAATATGCCTCCGGGAACGTTTGCTCTGAGAAAAATGATTGAACAGCCGATGAGTGATGTGTACACTCCGCCTATGGTGCCATTAAAGAGTAGGCTGATTATCATGGGTATTCCTGTTATGTCCCATGAGATAACGCCTGGCAGAAGCGGGAAGGGGATGTCGAAGGGTGGTCCTTTTATCACTTCGGATGCTGCTGCAAGAGCTCCTAATATGCTGGCTAATGCAAGTTTTTTGGTGTCTAGTCTCTGCAACTGTTCGTCACCTGTGAAGAAGAAGAGGGTGTACGCTAAATCATATTTATGTTTTTTGCAAAATAAAATGTCTTTTTTGTCAACTTATGTTAGCTGGTTCACAGCATCTTCTTGGCTGTTTGAACAAGGTCTTTGATCAGTTCCTTGTTCTTCAGGTAAATCACGCGTGAGCGCCCAACCTCGTAAACCCCCACCAACCCGCATTCTTCCAGAACTTTGATGTGTCGATAAACCGCAGCGTAATCCTTCTTCAGAACCTCCGCCACAGCCTTTATGTGCAGGGGTCGCTCGGTTTCGCTCACCAACTCGACAATCTTCAGTCTTGTTGGGCTGCCTAACGCGCTGAATATGGCAGAAACTTGGCGTAACTCCTGTTCATCAGTAACCATGTAAACCACCTTTATTGTGTATGCATCTAATTTATGACATTTTCGCTAAACATCCCAAAAAAAGCACAGCCCACAGAATTGGACGCTGGTGCAAAAATTAAATAAAATAACCCCTTAACATTTACAGACGGTTTGTTGGCGAAGGTGACATGATGGGTCTCAGGACTGAAACTATGCTGTCGATAGGCATGATATCGATGGCTCTGGGCATTCTTATTGGACGATTTGTGCACATCGAAGTTTCAGGCTTCGCGGTTTCAGATTTTGTCGAGGGCGTCCTTGTTGGTCTGTCCTTAACCATGAATTTGGCGTATCTGGTGCTAAGGTCAAAAAAGTGATTCGTGCCCACGACCATTCGAACGGCAGTTTCCTAGAGGACCTCTTCCACAGTTCTAAAGGAAAAAACTGATTTTATGGGTGTGTGATTAAGCAAACCGTTTTATTGAGCAGATATTAAAGTGGTGTGATTCAAAATGAAGGCAAAGACGGTTCACATTGCGTTTTTGTTGGCTGTTCTTTTGATGGGAACTCTTGTTATGGCACTCAAACCCGCCAGAGCAGCCTCGGAGCCAAGCACAATAACTGTTCCTGACGATTACCAGAAGATACAGGATGCCGTCAACGCCGCAAACAGCGGAGACACAATCGTTGTCAAGGCAGGAACATACAATGAAGATTGGGTTTCCTTTGACAAGCCAGTTTCGCTGGTTGGAGACAACCAAAAAAGTGTTGTGTATTACAGCACTGCCGTGGGCTTCATAGTAACGGCAAACAATGTTCACATAAGCGGCTTCACCATAGCCAGCGGCGAAGCCATGCAGGGGTATGCCATCAGCATATCAAACTCGACTGGCTGCATTATCGAAAACAATTTGATAGAAGATAACATTGTGGGAATCTCCGTCTCAGGGGCTTCGTCAGGCAACACAGTTTCTGGGAACACTTTGAGGCATAATCAGCGTTCCATCGAGCTGTTCGATTCGCCAAATAATATAGTATCAGACAATAACATAACTGGCGCCCTAGAGTCAGGCATCTCCCTCGATTCTTCTCCAGGCAACACTGTTACAGGAAACAGGATATCCGATCTTGCTGAGGGAATGGGCGCGCTTATGCTCTGGAAATCCTCAAACAATCTGGTCTCCCGAAATCTGCTTTTTGGCGGAAATCTGATGCTTCTGCTGGGCAGCTCAGGCAACACGCTTTCAGAAAACTTTGTCGTGGACAGCGAATACGGCATCGTTGTGGGGCTTTCTTCAAACAACAAAATTTTCAGCAACTACTTCATCAACGTGACGGAGCAGGTGATGGACACCGACGTTAGTGCGGGGGCGCCCTCAGAGAACAGCTGGGACAATGGCGCAGAAGGAAACTACTGGAGCAACTACGCTGGCGCAGACAGTGACGGCGACGGAATAGGAGACTCGCCGCATGTCCTGTACGAAAACAACCAAGACAACCACCCGCTCATGGACTACCCGCCCATCTCAACAAACCCCACAAAAGATTCTCAGTCTGGAGGCTTCGCTTTGCCAACAGAAGCCATAATCGCAATTGTTGTGGCGGCAGTCGCCGTTGTGGCTGCTGTGGCTGTGCTGAAACTAAGGAAACGATGAAAATTTTGCTGACGCCCCTATTTTGAGTTGCCGAAGAAGCTTGTTATCTGCTTCTGCAGCGTCTCCTTTTTGGCGAGGCTTGAGAGTTTGACGCCTATTCTTCTTGCCTCAACATCAGATTCGTCATGGAACTTTTCGAAAAGCTCCTTCACTGTTTTCTTGAAGGTTTCCAAGTCGCTTGCTGGGTTTTCGAAGGTCTTTGACCTACTGTGAACACTAAGGTCACCCGCAACCACGTATATACTGACTGACCTGTACACGAGTTCCAGCTGCAACAGTCTGGAATACACTTCATCGCATAGCCTGTAGGCTTCATCGAGGATAACCGCAGAGTCTCGTGTGTTCTCTTTGAGGGTGGAGATTCGGCTCACAGATTCGGGTTCGCCTCTTTCCTGAACAGGCTCATCGTCCACTCCCAGAGAGGCATTATGGAAGTAGGTTCCCAGTTTTCTTCCAAAAATTTCGATTAGCTTCTGCACATCAAACTGTGCTAGCTGACCGACTGTTCTGACGCCCAATGTTTCCAGCTTCTGTTCTGTTTTTCGTCCAACCCCAACTAGGCGGCGGACATGCAGGGGCGACAAGAAAACGTGCAGTTCGTGGGGTCTGACCACTGTTAAGCCGTCAGGTTTCTGGATGTCTGCGGCGATTTTGGCGACAAGCTTGTTTGGTCCAACGCCGACTGAGCAGGTGAGCTGCTCTTGAGCTAAAACGTCGTCTTTTATTATCTGTGCCAGCCTCTCTGCTTCTTGGTAGTCAGCTTTTGTTCGCTGCGTCACGTCCAGGTATGCTTCGTCTATTCCAACATGCTCGAAAACGTCTGCGTGGCTTCTCAGAATCTCCATTATCCTGTCTGAGATTTCGCGGTAAAACTCCTTATCCACTGGCAGAAAAACCGAGTCTACGTCTTTGAGTTTCTGTTTGGCTAATGCTATGGGGATTCCAGATTTGACGCCGTACTTTCTTGCCACATAGTTTGCTGTGCTTACGGCTCCGCTGTCTTCGGTGCGCCCAGAATAAACGCAGACAACCACCGGCTTATCCTTGATGGAGGGGTTTCGTCTCTCCTCGCATTGGGCAAAGAAGTAATCCAAGTCAACTAGCAATACGATTCTGGATTGCAAGATAGAGACGCCTCACACACCGAAACGGACGATGCTTACGCCATTAAAGGTTGACTGCTGTTGCTTAAAACAATAATCTATGCCCTGTTTCGGCTTCCGCAGAGAACAGTATATATTCTCAGTCGCATCTATTTAATGTCATGAAAGCTTGTATTCTATACTTTTCCCAAACAGGCAACACCAAAAAATTTGCAGAAGCCATAAGCAATTCCCTAGAGACCAAAGTAGTTTTCGATATAACCTCCACTGAACCCACAGTTGTTAACGACTACGACGTGATACTCGTTGGAACCCCAGTTCACGGCTTTAATCCCTCCAAAGAAGCAATGGCTTTCGTGAAAAGCTTGCCAGAAGGCGAGGGCAAACGGGCAGTCCTGTTCTGCACTCATCGGCTATGGAAGGGAAGAACCTTCAGCAAACTGAAGAAGGAACTGGAAAAGAAGAATTATCAGACTGTTCTTTGTGTGGCAGTGAAAGGAAAGGAATTCACCAAAGAGGACTTTGTGGATTCTACTGCCCAGATAGTAAATGCATTGAAAGAATAGCCGGACTTGTTGGCGGCAGAGTTATTTTTTGTTTGGCTTGTCTTCTGGCTGAACCAGCGATTCTTTCAGGTAGTCTTCCAGAGTTTCGCCTGGAACTACTTCGATGCTGTAGTCTCTTGGGTCTATGGAATGCTTGTAGTTTTTGGCTGGAACAATAACCTTCTTGAAGCCCCACATCTCAGCAGACTTTATCTTCTCATGTAATCCGCCAACCGCAGTAACTGGAACCACATCGTTTACGCTGACGTTTATTTCGCCGGTCACCGCAACATCCTGCCGTATCGGTTTTCCCTCCAGCAGCGAACAGAGAAGAATCGTCATGGTGACTCCTGCGCTTGGTCCATCCACACTATATGCCTGCGCAAAGTCTATGTGTGTAAAGAACTCCTGGGCTATGTCGACGCCGTATTTCTGCAGGATGACGCTTCTCACTTTGGCTACGCTGTCCGCGATGAACTGCTCCTGTCCCTCCTTGGCTATTCCGGTGACTTTGTAGTATCCTTGTATGTTGTCGCATTTTGTGTCCCGTTTCTCCAGGAAGCCCTTGACTGTGAGGACGTTGCCGGTCATCTCTCCGCTGTAAGGGTCTTTGACTACGGCTACTCCGTAAATCTGTCCCAGCTTAGCGCCTTCGGGGTTAATCTCCAACAGTTTTCCTCTTTCGCTCATCTGATGCTCAAGAATCTGCTTCTGAATTGTTTTACAGTGCTTTTCGATGGCTTCTTTGACATGCCTCGTCTCAACAACAGCCAAGCCCTCATTCATTGCCAAGGTGGCTGCTGTCTTCACCAAAGAAATCATGGGACGAAACTTTGTGCTTAAAGCATCCTTCTTGTTGCTTCTCCGCCGTCCCTCATCAATTATTTCCTCGCATGCCTCTCTGCTGAAAGGCAGCAACCTGAACCGCGAAACCTCTTGGGCAACAAACTGGACGTACTTACGGCGATTCTCAACATTGTTCTGCATGTCATTGTTCATTCTGACTACTTTGCCGTAACCGTAGATTCTGTCCATTAGAGCCGGATGAATCTGTCCGATGCTGTCAAAGTTTCCGGCGCCAACCAAGAAGCACATACAAGGCACAGGCTCCGTAGACACAGCCATGGCAGCTGTTCCTCCAGCACTGCTCCAGCGGCTTCGCATGGTTATAGGCAGTTGCCCGTCCTCTAGAACCGTCAGCAGGGTTATGGCTTCGTCTGGCGCCATGTTCTTTATTTCGTCAATGTAAAGGATACCCAGATGGGCGCGGTGCACATCTCCTGCGCTTACTCGTTGATGCTCGGGGGTGCCGAGTCCTCCGGTTTGCAGTGGGTCCCATGCGATGCTTCCGAACAGCTGGGCTGAGCCGTGTCCTGTGGCGTCGATGAAGGGGGCAACCTTTTTGGAGTTGTCCACGATGAATTTGGGAACCTTTGTTGCTTTTGCTCCGCCTATGCCCTTGGCGCCTCCCATAACTCCAAATCTTCCCAGCACAGTCACCAAAATCAGGAACATGAGCATCATTCCTGCTGGAAGAAACGTTATGCTTCCGATGGACACGAAGTTGTCTATCATAAATTTGCTGAAGTCGCCGTTATTGACCGTCTGGACGGGTTCCCCGAAGGCTCCCGGAGAGTTCAGGTCCCAGGCAACCTTTTCTTGCCACAGATAATAGAAGCCCGCAAACATGAAGATGGAGGCTACAATTATCATAAGATAGATTACAGCTTTGACTCCGAGTCGCTGAAGAAACATTTGCTTTGCTTCTTTCAGTTTCTGCTTCAGGATAATCTTTTTTCCTTCTCCAGCAGGGTGGCAGGAGATTTTTGGTTCACTGGGAATTATGTCGTTTTGCCAGCAGACCACGTCTTGAAGCGGAATGTCCTCCTTCTTGTAAAGGTCTGTTAGGTGAACCGAGAGGGCTCTGCCTATCAACGATTTTCCTGTTCCAGGGTCTCCAAGCAGAAGCAGGTAAGGTCCAGGAGGCGCAGTTTTGGTGATTTGGGGCTTCTCCTTGTTTGGGTCCTTCCATGCCTCGTACCATTTTTCTTCTTTGAGGTTCTTGAGTTTGTGGACCCACTCGTTCAGGCAGAGGTAGCACTCATTTAGTGCCCGTTCCTGTCCTATGACCCATTCAAGAAGGTTGTCTGAAACGGGATAATCTTTGGTGGATTCAAAGTTTTTCCAGTCCCATTTCTTGCCGCGGATAACCTCTTCGTCTTCTCCGAAATATCCCAAATTCTGCTCTCCTGACTTTCAATTGACTGTCATTCAGGGCTTGCACAAGCTTTTCAGTTAGCCTATGTTTTCCTGAACAACAGAAAATGTCTTCAACTAAAATAAAGCCGTATTACGGAAACGACAATATGACGAAAACGGAGCAAGAACAACAGCTTTTTGGTTCTAGTTGTGTTCAAGAAGATTTTATTAGTGAGTAGTTTCGGAAAGGTTAGACACAGGTTATGGAAGTGAACATGGGATGAAGGACAGTATCGCAGTGATAGGCGCAGGCGTGATAGGGGGAGCCATAATCAATAGCCTGCAGAAGAGTGGATACGACGGCAAATTAACAGCCGCTGACATGCAAACAGAAAAGCTTGCTGTCATGGAAAAGCTGGGGATAGCAGTGACCAGCGACAACAAGAAGGCTGCAGGAGAGGCTGAGATAGTCTTTTTGTGTGTTAAGCCGAACATTGTAGCGCCTGTCTTGAAGGAGATAAAAAGAGAAGTTGAAGGCAAACTTGTTGTTTCGTCGGCTGCTGCAGTTACTGTTGGCTTCTGTAAAAGGCTGGCGCCTAAAGCAAGGTTTGTTAGGATGATGCCGAACCTTGCCATTCTGGTTCAGGAGTCCTTTACTGCCTACTGCTGCGACGACGACGTAACCAAAGAAGACCGACAAAAAGTCAAGGAGATTCTCGATGTGATGGGCGTCAGCATGGAAATTGAAGAGCGGCACATGGACGCGGTGACTGCCGTAAGCGGAAGCGGTCCCGGATACCTCTCCATCATAGTTGAGGCGCTTACCTATGCTGGCTTGAAGGTTGGTTTGCCCAGAGACTTGGCTTTGATTAGTGCAGGTCAGGCAGTTCTTGGAACAGCAAAGCTTGTGCTGGAGTCAGGTCAAACCGCGGCTCAGATACGGGACATGGTTACGACGCCCGGAGGAACCACCATCGAAGCCATCTACGAGCTTGAAGGCAGCCAAGTCAGGCAGGCGCTGATAAGGGCTGTTGAGGCGGCAACCCGCAAAAGCGAAACAATCAGGAAACAGTGGGAATAAAGAGGTCTGTTGACCAAAACTTTAATCCAACCATTTAACGAGGTTATATGTATGCCAGAAGAGAAGATTATTGTTCTTATGGGGTCTCCAAGAGACCTCCCCTTTGCATCAAAAATCAAGAGTTACCTCAAAAAGGAAAGCTTCCCAATCAAATGCGTCTACAATGTTGCCTCAGCCCATAGAACCCCAGAGAAGCTGCTCAACGACTTGAAGGAGTATGAGGAGAGCGGCGACAGCATTGTCTACGTCACAGTTGCCGGCTTGTCAGATGCACTTTCAGGAGTTGTTGCCGGCTACACCCGCTACCCGGTTATTGCCTGTCCTCCAGACTCGGATGAGCATGGGGGCGCCAAAGTGTTTTCTTCCACCGCAATGCCGAAGGGAATCCCTGTTGCCTACGTTGCTAAGCCAGAAAACGCTGCTCTGGTTGCCGTGAGAATACTTGCCATGTCCAACCCTGAACTGAAAGAGAGGCTGGACAAGTTTAAGCAGAAGATGGCGAAGGCTGTCTATGACGGCGCAGAAGAAGTGAAGAAGGTCACCCAGAAAAAAGACGTTAATCGGTTGGCGGTTTAAGAAAAAAGACCGCCTTTCATGTTTTCTTAGATTTTGGGTGAAGCAGCTTCTTTTCGATAATTAAAGCAAACAGTGCTGTAGTTACGAATATTGCTAGGATAAGGTATGACGGAAATTCTGGAATTACATTCACATTAAGGTCCAACACGATTTGGTTAGTGCTGTGTGCATAATTGATTATTAAACACCAAGAATCACCATTTGAAAGCAAAGTATATTCAACTTGGCTGCCGTCGAGGTAAACCTTCATGCTTTCTACATCTGTTACAAGAGTCTTGGCGATGATTATTTTTGCATAGCCTTGTGTGCCGTTGTCTCCGTTTGCATTGAAACTCAGGGTTCTATCTGTTGAATTAAAGAAGAGTTCGGTTATGGTGGAGTTAGATTCAACAGAAAAAACGTATTCACCATCAAAGGTGATGCTGTTGATTGCAGTACTGTTGTTTGACCCGAAATGGGTTGCGTTTCCTGCCCATTCTGCTCTTATTATGAAGTAGCCGGTAGCTGGAGGAATCCAAACTGCGGAATAGCGTCCATTACTGTCTGTCTGGCCAGAAGTGAGCGGAGTCCATGCGCTGCTTCCCGAGAAAGCATAGGATAGAACAACTGTTTCGTCTGCTAAACCGTTTCCATAGTAGTCAAGAAGTGAACCATTTATTGCCACTTGGAATCCAACAATGGTTGAGGAACAGCTTGCCAAAATTGAAATGCCCGTTGAGGTCTTAACAAAAGAAGATTCAGAATAGATTTTTATTATCACATTGGTCTCCGAATCCTCTATAGACAGATAATGTTCGCCTGTATCAGCCTCGGGGATTGTTACTGTTGTTTCGAAATAGCCTGTTTCTTGGTTGGCTACTCCCGTGCCGATGATAACCGCGTACGAGTGTGGAGCAAAATACTTGGTCTTATTCAACTATTACTTTGAGGACAGCGGTCCTTATGGCATGCTGACGGAGGAACATTTTGAAGCCATGGAAACATTCTGGAACAACGTAGTAAAGAATCATCGGGTGGTTCATGGCTCTATCCAAGCAGATTCGGTTCTGGTTTTGCCCGAAAACTATGGGTGGGGCATGAGAAGTCCAGAGGATAAGATTTGGGGAATCTTTAAGCCTGACGACCAAACCCAGCATATGATGGAGTTGATGGAGTCTGTCCTCGCGGAGCATGGCTTGAAGACAGACATCGTTTACGAGGACACAGATTTTCCGTTGGCGCCAGAATACAGGCACATCTACTACTGGAACCAAGAACAAAGTAGCTAAACTGCAGAAAAGCAGGAAAAAGCTATTTTTCAACAATGTACCTCTATTAGTCTGCTAATATGCCGACGAGCGCTTCTGTTGGCTGTGTTTTGTTTGTTACTTTTTTGCTACGTTGAAGGCTTTTTCTGCTACTGAAACGCAGGCTAAAAGGTCGTCGATGGTGGCTATGAGCGTCTGCAGTCTTGTTTGGCATTCTATCGTTGTGTGAACGTCGGAGCCGCTCCTCAATGTTTCTATGTGCAGTCCGGGCGGAACCTCCACGTTGTCTGGGGAAACAGCTTTTGCCACTGCCTCTGCTTCCCGTTCATTCTGGTAGGATAAGCGAATTTCAGCCTCCAATCTGTTCTCCCGCCAGCTGTTTCTTGACTAGGTCGTTAACTGTTTTTATGAAGGCTTCCACGTCTTTGATGGGAATCTGTGCTCCGGCGGCGACGTCATGTCCTCCGCCTCTGCCCGAATACTTTTCTGACGCAGTCTGCATGATTTCTCCGAGGTTCAAGCCCTTCTGTATTAGGGGTTCTGAGCCTCTGGATGACACTTTAACTTGGTCTTCGCCGGAGATGGTGGCGTAGGCGATGAGGGGCTTTCCCAGCTGAGTGAGGGTCGTTGAGAGGATGGTGCAGACTGGGCTGATGACCTTCTCGTCTATGAAGCCGTCCCCTCTGACAACGTAGATGTTTTCCAGTTCCTCCAGTCGTCCGGGCTTCTCGGTTACCCAGCGGAGATACTTGGTGATGGTGCTTCGGTAATCCTGTATAACCGCTGTTGCCTCTTCTAGACACTTTTTTCTGTCGCCCATGCATATAGCTGCGCCTAATCCCGCTTTGTCCATGCGTCCAGTGGCGTTAAGCAGCACAGAAAATTCTCGGGCGCTCCTGAGAGGCGTCCAAGGCTCCTCCTTAGTCAGGGTGTAAACTTCCCCAACCAAATCAGACACAATGTCTCCGGCTAGTCCCTTCGACACCAAATGGTCTGCGATGGCAGAAAGAAGAGTTGTCTTTTCTTCAGATGATAGGTCTCTCAAAGCCCGCCACTTGTCATTCCTTTTAGGTTGGATTCCCAGATTAATGAGGAAAGCTAAGCTCTTGTCTTCTTCTCCGCTTATTTCTGGAATAAACGGGTTTGTGGTGCGGGCTAGAGCCTCATGGATGGGGCGCGTCTCCCTTCCGAAGAACAGAAGATCAGTTTCCACTTCGAGGCAACCCGATTTAACAGCGTCCTCCACTATGGTTTGGTTGACGCTTCCCAGCTTCCGTTCCTTGTTTTTGTCCTGCAGGTCTCCTAAGGCGCCCACAACAGCAAGACATGCCAAATCAATGTTCTTTTTGTCCAGTGCCTTGGCTGCGAAGTAGGCTACTCCTGCGCCGCTGATGTCCCGTGTTCCATCGATTCCGTGAACGTGGGGATTAACCTGGACAAAGCCTGCGGGGACTTCTTTTACGGGTTTATGGTGGTCAAGGATTATTACGTCTCGGTTGGCTAGCCGTTCTCCGAGCAGGTCAAGGTACCCGCTTCCCATGTCAGTGAATATTGTTAGGGGCGCGTTTTCTGTGGCTATCCTGTCGGCAACTTTTTCGTCCATCCACCTTTCGAGGCGTAAACGGAACCTTGCCCCTGCCCTCAGCAGAGCTTTTCCAATGATGCCCGCGGCTGATAAGCCGTCAGCGTCTATGTGAGAATGCACATGGATGGCGTCGCCTTTTTTTGCATGCTCCAGAATAAGGTCAGCTGCCTCAGACGCATCGTTTGTGAGGTCAGCAATCTGTTGCTTACTAACAGGCATCATTTTTCACATTTTCAGTCTAACGATATTTTACCACCCACAATTTCTTCTGGGGTGTTGACGAAATAGCGCTCATGACTTAGCAGAAATGTGCGAGAAAGTATAAAAACTTTCTAGTTGGTACTTTTGTTCCTCTATTGGTTGACTAAGACGACTGATTTTGCATCTTCTATTTTTAATAATTGTTTCAGTTAACAATTAGTAAAAGTTCAAGCCCCAAATAATTTGAGTAATTCCACTTGTTGATTACTTAATCGCAACAGACTATTGTTTAATTTAGGAAAAATCTCAGCATTCGACCAATATGATCCAGCAACGCTTGTAGCGATTCCAAGTTTTATTTTGCGTTTCTTTAACGAGCCCACAAACCATCTCATATCAAAAAGGTAAACGTTTGAAATAATTAACGGTCTTGAATCGTCTCGAGATGTTTTGGGTTGGGATTTTGGTCCTGTTAGAACTAAATAATAATCTGCTAAATGCGCTAACTGTATGTCAAGGATTCCTTCCTGTTTTCCATAATATTTTATATTGACAGTCTTCCCTTGCAAAGGTTCGTTAAGAAATACTCCGTCAATGCCTTTTTCTGTCGCTGAATATTCGAGTTCAATGTTAAAAATGTTGGATGCAATAAACTCGCCCAAATGACCTCTTTGGCTTGGTCTACCAATTATTCTGGATAATTCAAAATCAATTTTATTTCTCTTAGAAAGTAGATCTGCTATCCTTTCGAGTTCATGCAACAATTCTCCCCTTTCTTCATAGAGTGGATTACTGAAGATATAGTATTCCCTAACAGGTTACTCTAGCATTACGAACTAACGGACAAATTAAACCCCAAAGACTAGAAGAGGGCAATTGCTTTTGGCGTGTATTTCCAGTCTTGAGGAAGCACGCCCCGTTTTTTGTAGTATCTGGAGAGCTTGTAGATTTTTGCCTCCGTTATCTGCATAGCCCTCTTGTTGTGCAGGTCTGCCTTGTTTTTGTCGTAGTGAACATGAAGGCGCGTAGCCTTACGTAAAAGGTTCTCTAAATCTTCGGGAAGAGTAGAAACCATTTTTCTTTCTTTAAGTATCTGGGTGATGGATTTCCCTGTGATGGGCGTCGCCAAGGGGATACCATGCTGGTCACGAAGAATTGTTCCAATATTGCTTGGGGGTTGTCCCTCTTTAGCCAGCTTCATGATTAGGGCTTCCACTTCTTCAGCTGTGTATCTGCACCATGATGGTGGTCTCTTGGTTACAGGTCTTGTTTGATGGGACATTCCCTTTTCTTGTTTCGGCATATTCTTCTCTTCTCCGAAGCTCCCTAAAGGCGGAGGGGACGCGGGTATTTAAAATCTTCGTTTGCCAGCGCCAGAATACCA
>CAZYJH010000009.1:0-19269 GCA_964647775.1 uncultured Candidatus Bathyarchaeia archaeon | reverse complement strand
TTGCAATACAGGTTGCGGAGCGCATAAGCCGATTCAGCAAATACACAAAGCTGAAGGTTCTGCCAGTTTACGGCGGAGAATCAATAAGCAAACAGATTCGCGCACTTGACAGAGGCGTCCACATTGTTGTTGGTACGCCCGGTCGAGTGATTGATCATCTGAAACGTGGAACTTTGAATCTGTCATCAACCAAGATTGTTGTTCTTGACGAAGCTGACAGAATGCTTGACATGGGATTCATTGACGACATAAGCTACATACTCTCAAAAGTGCCCAAAGACAGGCAAACAAGCCTATTCTCTGCAACAATCGACGACTCAGTGATGAGCGTGTGCCACAGATACCTGAAGAACCCTGAAAAAATTCTTGTAAGCAAGGACGAGATAGCCCTTGAACAGCTAGACCAGTATTATCTGGTTGTGAATTCGAGAAACAAGGTTGATTACCTGCTTACAATGATGAAAAAAGACAACATAGACAAGGCAATCATATTCTGCAACACGCGAAGAAGCACAGACTGGCTAGCACGAAAGCTACGATACCACAGATACTCCGCAGAGTCGCTGCATGCTGGATTCACTCAGGCACAGAGAGACCGCGTCACCAACTCCTTCAGAGACGGAAAATTTGACTTTCTCATTGCAACCGACGTTGCTGCGAGAGGTTTAGACATTCAGGGAATAACCCACATCATCAACTATGATGTTCCAGTGGAGGCGCCGGTGTATTTCCACAGAGTTGGAAGAACAGCCAGAAACGGCGGCAAAGGAACCGCAATAACGCTTGTAGGCTACGGAGAAATCCCAGACCTGAACAAAATAAAAACCTTGACGAAAACCAACATCGAAGAACTGGAAACAATGAACCCACAATACTGCTAAAACAGGCAAGCTTCCAGAAGGCTGAACAAGCATTCAGCCCCCTTTTTTCATACAAGGGTTAAATTTTAACCACACACAACCTAAATCCAACACACTGTTTTTATTTGGAAGTTGATTAGAAATATTAGGGACTGGAAGCCTGAAATTTTTGGTTTTTCAGAAACAAATTTCCTTTATTAGTCTAATTGTTCTTTTAGTAACAACTTTGTTCTTAGGTGTAATCGTTTTTTACCCAATAAATTCGGTTTATGGAAAACCATATACCAACATAGATGTGGTTACCGCAAATAACATGATTACTAATGGCGGTTATCCCAATCTCATAATTTTAGACGTTAGAACTCAGAGCGAGTATGATGAAGGACACTTAGAAAACGCTGTTTTGATACCTGTAAACGAACTGGAATCGAGAGTAGATGAAATTTTACAATACAGAGATACCGAAATTATCGTGTATTGTCAAGCAGGAGGACGCAGTGCTCAAGCCTCGAGTATCCTTGATTCCAACAATTTCACCAAAGTTTTTAATGTTCTAGGCGGAATTACGGCTTGGGAATCTGCCAACTACTCCGTTATTCACGAGTTCCCATCATGGATACTGCCATTATTCTTGGCTGCCACTTTATGTGTAACGGTAACAATTGTTGTAACAATCTACAGAAAACGCATGAAAAAATCAAAGGCTAATTTTTGCACAAAACCAAGCGGGTAAGTGGGGGAAGACATTTGCTTAAAGTTGGTTTTGAATGTGTCTGTGAAAAAGACGGATTAGCGTTCTTTAGGAAACGTAAGTAATCATTAAATAACTAAACTGACAACACAACTCTCTGACTCTCTAACGCTTCCAACCAAAAAAAAGTAAACCAAAAAGGTGAAAAACGCTTGAAAATAGCTGTGTTTGTTTACGAGTATCCCCCCAAAATTGTCGGCGGCTTAGGAACCTACGCTGCAGAGATAACACGGAAGTTCGTTCTGCTTGGACACGACGTCACAGTCTTCACAATGAATGACGATGAAGGAAGCCTCCCCACAAGAGAGCTTCTGCGTGGAATAGAGATTCATCGCCCAGTCCACATAGACATTTCCGACTCCCTGCCTGATGTGATCGCGGAAGACGTTAAGAAGTGGGGCAGGGGAATTAAATTCTTCTCAAAAATTCTCATGTACAATTATCTCAGCGCCTCAAAGATGGCAAACGAGCTTGTCAGGTCCGAGGACTTCAAATTTGATTTGGTGGTAGCCCATGACTGGCTCTCAATCATCGCAGGCATCACCATAAAAAAGGAGCTGGGGATACCCCTAGTGTTTCATGTGCACTCCAACGAGCGGGGACGAACCCTAGGCAACGGCTCAGCGGTGGTCAGCAACATAGAGGACCGTGGGGGACAGATGGCTGACATGGTCATAACGGTTTCTTATGCGATGCAGGATGAGCTGATACAGGCGGGTTTCCCTGCAGACAAAATCCGAGTCTGCTACAATGGCGTGGACCCAAAGAAGTATAGTCCTAGTCAAGTGAGCCAAGAAAGAATTGACGCGATTAAACAGCGATACGGACTCAGAAAAGATGACAGGATGATTCTCTTTGTTGGAAGACTTGTGTGGATAAAGGGAGTGGACAAACTCATCAGAGCCATGCCCATTGTCTTGCAGACGATTCCCAACGCAAAACTGGTTATTGTTGGTCTCGGCGACATGCGGGACTATCTGGAGGGGCTTGTGCGTAATCTGCATCTCGAAAACGTTGTTAAGTTCTGTTTCGAGTTCATACCTGAGGAAGAACGGATTGCCCACTACGCATCATGCGACGTAGCAGTTTATCCAAGCCTCTATGAGCCCTTCGGAATCGTCACCCTCGAGGCAATGAGCATGGAGAAACCGGTAGTTGTTGGAGCCGCAGGAACAAGCGGAATGAGAGAAATCGTCAGCATCAGCGGCTCAGATCAATGCGGCTTTCACATCAACCCGAATGACCCATCGGACATTGCTTGGGGAATTGTGAGCGCCATCAAAGACCCAGAGAAGCGGATCCAATATGGACGCAACGGCAGAGAACGGGTTCTTGACCTCTTCACCTGGGACGAAGCCGCAAAATCAACTATTGAACGTTACGCTGAGATTGTTAAACAGAAAAAATCTCAGAACTCTTCTGCCTGAACAGGTTCTTTAGCTGGAAAAAACGATGGCAAGTAATGAAGTTCGGAAAGACTATTTGCTGAACCGATGGGTTGTCATCGCTAAAGAACGCAAGAAAAGACCCGTAGATTTTGTCAAAAAAGAGACCCCAGAGAAACAGGGAGTTTGTCCGCTCTGCCCCGGCAACGAACACATGACGCCCCCAGCAGTGCTAGTTTATCTTTCTTCTAACGGAGAAATCAGAAAAGAAAAGGACCAGAACGGATTCCGCCACAAGGACTGGCTAGTACGAGTTGTACCAAACGCTTACCCTGCCTTTACTCCACCAGACGAAAAAAACGAGGCAATCAAAGAAACATCTGTTCTTAAAAGAGCCATCGGTCATCATGAGGTCATCATAGAATCGCCCTGCCACGATGAACATCCCGGAGAAGCGCGAGTTTCCCAGCTTGTTCACGTGATAAACGCGTATCTTGATCGCCTAAAAGCCCTTTCCGCGAACTCCTACGTGAAGCATGTGACCGTTTTCAAGAACCACGGGCGCGAAGCAGGAGCATCCCTCTCACACGCCCACACACAGCTGATTGCAACGCCGTTTATTCCACGGATTCTAGAAGAGGAACAGCAGGCAAGCAAAACTTATTGGACCCAAAACCATGAATGCCTGCTCTGCAATGTATTGAAAAAAGAGAAGGAAAGCCCACGTTTCATTTGGGAAAACAGCAGTTTCGTGGTTTTTGCTCCCTGGGCAAGCGTTAACCCCTTCGAGTTTTGGGTTCTACCTAAACGCCATCAATCAAACATGTTGAGCATGTCCGGGAGCGAGGTTGAAGATTTGGCTGAAGTCCTGCGGGTCTGTTTAGGTGGATTACGGTCTCTGCTGAAGGATCCTCCATACAATTTCGGTTTCCACACGCTGCTAAAAGAGGATGCGGAGGATTATTATCATTGGCATCTGGAAGTTTATCCCCGTTTGGCTATATGGGCTGGGTTCGAGAAGAGCACGGGAATGTTCATTAACACAATTTCGCCTGAAGACGCTGCCCAAGAACTCAGGAAAGCTGTTGAAGCAGAAAAGAGGGCTTTGCAGTAGCCAATAGGATTGTTAGCTGTAGAGGCTCAGCACTTTTCTGATGCCGTTGACTGTAAGATGGTATTTGTCGGTTTCGTTTGAACGAAATGACTGCGCGTAACCTAGTTCAATCAGTTTCTGTAGGTGCGTCTGCAGCTCTGGAGTGTCCATTCTGGTCCACTCGGAAATCTGTTGAATGGTCAAGGATTTGGATGATTCGGTTGCTCCTATGTTATGGAGCATAATCAGGAGGCGCAGTTGATTGGGCTGCTCATCAGGTTGTTGACGGAAAGAGTGACTCTCGCCCAAAATTATTCCACCACCTTTCTGTAAACGTCTACAGTCTTCATAGCAACCGCTTCCCAACTATAAGCCTTGTGGAGTTTATCTTTTGCGTTCTCAGTCAACCATCTGGCATGGTCTGGGTTAGACAAAACGCGGTCAATCCCCCAAGCAATAGAGTCAGGGCTCCGAGGATACACGAAAACTCCTGTGCGGTCATGCTCTATCACCTCGGCTAAGCCGTCAACTTGGCTGGCTACCACAGGAACTCCAGTAGCCATGCCTTCAAGAGCAACTATGCCAAAGGGCTCGTATATTGAGGGCACAACCAAAACATCGGCGCTGGTCATAAGTTCGATAACTTCTCTGTCAGACGCAAAACCTGTGAACTTGATCTTTCTGCTCTGTCCAGTGGCTCGGGCTTCGGCTTCTAGAAGATCCCGTGACCATCCTTCGCCGACTATGATGTATTTTGCTTCAGGATAACGGCGGGATATGCTTGGTATTGCTCGGATGAAGTACTCTATTCCCTTTTGGGGAACCAGCCGTCCTACGCAAAGAATCAGTTTTTCGCCCCAGCCAACTCCATAACGTTGCCTAACGGCTCCGTGGTCAACAGGAATCTGATATTTTGTTGCATCTATCGCGTTCGGAATCACATCAACCTTGTCTCCGGGCAGATTAAAGTGACCGCAAACCTCGTTTTTCATAGATTCGCTGCACACGATAACTCTGTCCGCTTCGTACATTGACCACCATTCTATTCCGTTGATGGAAAAGGAGTCGGGACTGTGGAGACCCTGCGCTCTTCCAACTTCGGTGCTGTGCACTGTGAGAACCATGGGCTTTTTCATGTAATGCTTGAAGGAGATTCCTGAGAAGGCGGCTAACCAGTCATGAATATGCATGACATCAAAGTCAACTTGGTTAACTACATCCGCCATTCTCTTTGTCAGAAAGTGGTTGAACATCAGAACCCATGTGAGAAAGTTTGGGTGCCCCAGCTCGGTTGAGGCGCGGTACACTTTTACGCCGTCCATTTCTTCGTAGTTCGGTGAGCCTGGAAAGTCCAGCGTGAAAAGGTAAACTTCGTGGTTTAGCTTAACTAGGGCTTTGGCTAAGCCTTCGCAGTGGCGGGCTATTCCACCCACTACTCTTGGCGGGAATTCCCATGTTAGTGTGCCCACTTTCGTTCTGTCTCACCAGCCTAATATTATGGTAAATTGAGTTAATATGTTGTTCAGTTGTTTCTGTGAATTGAAGGCGCATTTTAGTTTGTTGAATCTGTAATATAGTCACCAGATATAAGTTTCTTGTCACTTCATGGAAATGTTGGTGTTTATTAAGTAGGAAATAATTAAGCTTCTAAAAACTCCTGATGGTGCCTTCAGTGAAAGTGTTGTTTGTCTGCACAGGGAATGCCTGCCGAAGCCCCTTAGCGGATGCGCTACTGCGGAAGCTTAGACCAGACGTTGACGTTGAATCTGCCGGAACCCATGCGTATCATAAGGTTGTAGACTTGACAAGACGGTATGCTGAACAGGAAGGAGCCAGCGAATTCCTGAAGCATGTTCCTGAAGCTTTGGAGTCGAAGAATCTGTGCGATTACGACCTGATAGTAGCCATGGAAACGGAGCATGAAGAGACGATTCTTAGGCAGTCTCCTGAGTGCGCCGACAAAATTGAAGTGTGGCACATTAACGACCCGTACTTTCAGCCCTACAAGCAAGCCCAGCAGACGTTCGAGAAGATAAAAAGCAAAGTTGCACAGCTAGCAAAAACACTATAAACAGTTATTCTTCAGCGGAAAAGCACATGGTTTTTTGATAATATAAAATGGCTTTAAACGCAAAAATCAATCACAAATGTGCGATTACGGATGTGGAACTTTCTTCTATAACAAATTTCCTTGACTCTTTATTAGCGGGCGGGATGCTTTTTCATCAAATACAGTCTGGAGATGCCGTTTGGTTGATTTATTCCCCTCTTGCAGTTGTTGTTGCAGCATATAATGAAGAGGAAGGAATAGCGCCCACAATACGCGAGTTAAAGGAACTTTTGGATAAACCGCATCTGGTTGTTGTGGATGGAAGAAGTTCAGATAGAACACTTGAAGTAGCCAAAGACCTAGGGGCAGAGGTGCTAATTCAGAGAGGAAAAGGCAAAGGAGATGCAATGTCTCAAGGGGTAAACCATCTCAAGGGATACACCTCCTATATCGTCTTCACTGATGCCGATTACACTTACCCAGCTAAACACATCAAAGAAATGATCAATGTTCTTGACCTGAATCCAGACGTTGGAATGGTCTTAGGAGACAGATTTAGCAGAATCTATGAACGAGAATCGGACAGAAACCAGTTTTACATCGGAAACCGGATTCTAGGTTTTGCTCAAAGAGTCTTTAATGGCGTAAATTTGAATGACCCCTACACTGGGCTTAGAATCGTCAGGTCTGAATTATTGAAGGGCTGGAAACCAAAATCTGAAGGATTTGATATTGAGGCGGAGTTAAACCATTACGTTAAGCGTAAGGGCTACAAGATTGTGGAACTGCCAATCAAATACCGAAAAAGATTAGGAAAAAAGAAGCTGTCCTTCAAACATGGACTAAAAATATTGAGAAGAATAGTCATAGAAAGACTGTCCACTTCCAACGTGCACTAGTTTTGTTTCTGACTGTTTGTGGAGTCGAAAATTAGCCCCAAAACCCAGCTATGCATATGCCCACTACCTCAGTTAGCGCGCTCCGTCAATAATCACCGGCACCATCGTTTGTGTTCTAGAACTAAAGCAATAACACGCTACACCATTATGGAAACATGTTAATTAGACGAAAGGCAAGTGTTATTTGAGGTAAAAATGAAATGCCAATAGTTCAAGTTTCTGTTTGGGAAGGCATGAGCCTTGAGAACAAGAAGAAAGTAGTTGAAGGGATAACAAAAGTCTTTGAAGATTTGGGAGTTCCCAAAGAAGCGGTCGAGATAGTCATTTATGAAGCACCAAAAAGTAACTGGGCAACAGGTGGACAACTGCACTCAGAACGACTTGCTCACGTGAACTCACTGTAGACTACTCTGGGTTTTTTGGGTTTGGGGCTAAAAAATAGCTCCAAACTGCTTCCCCAATGTGCGGTTTTATCTTTTTGTGCAAAAAAATGGCTGTTATTCGTGTGTTTTGGCTCTTTTTTGTGATTTTGCTTTGATTTTTTCTGCTCCATGGGTATGATAAATCGTGAAGATGCAGTCTATCTGTTCGTTTGGAGCGCCGTTAAATTTTATGAAGGCTGTCTGAAAGGTGCGGATTGTTTCGTGAGGGCGAATCCATTTAACCGAATCATTCTCAACAACTGGTTCCTGATTTGACATCTTCAGGGTACACTCGTCTTCTTCGCCTTTAAATTTCACATCGATTCCCAGAAGGTTGGTTCCTCTGTCTCCAAGATTCCTCAGCTCGATTTTACTCCAAAACGATAACGCCTTCGTTTCCTTCTCAAAATGGTGTTCACAACTCAGCACCCTTATTTCAAGACGCGGGTTTTCTCTTCTTAATCTCCAGAGGTGAACTGAAAGAGAAACGATACCCGCGATTGTACCGATGATACCCAAAGTCAAGTTAACAAGGTCCAGATTAATTGTCACCTATTTTCCCTCATTCGCAAGAAGCAAACTTACCATTCACATGTGTCTTCCTATTTCTTACGCTCCCAGTCTTTCATGCAATAGGGTAGTTCTCTAAATTAAGTATTTACCGACCAAACTTTGTTTCAGCAAAAAAGGTTCAAAGGTCCATTTTTGGTTCTCAGGCAAACGTTATTTGGATGACGGCTACCTTTGTTTTTAAAAGATTCATGATGTTATATTATGTTGTAGCGTTTGAGGTGAACTTTAGGTATGGTTAATGTTTTGGATCAGCAGGACAGAATTAAGGAAGTTGACAGAAGCAACATGCTCGGCGACATGCTTGACACACCTGATTATTGCCGAGACGCCATAAAACGGGCAAAGCAGGTTATTGTGCCTGAGGGAGTGAACCCGAAGAACATTGTGGTGGTTGGCATGGGCGGCTCAGCCATAGGCGGAGAAATACTGCATGACTGGCTCCGAGACACGCTTCCCATTCCAATCGAAGTCTGCAGAGACTACACGCTTCCAGCATACGTGAACAAGGACACTCTAGTGTTCGTTAACAGTTACTCTGGAAACACGGAAGAAACCATAACCGCGTTTCTCACAGCAACCCAAAGAAAATGCACCGTAGCCGCAGTGACTTCAGGCGGACAGCTTGAAGCCTTCTGCAAGAAACTGAGGGTGCCCCACACGCTAATACCATCTGGTCTGCAGCCCCGCGTCGCAATTCCCTACATGTTCTTTCCTCTTCCAGTTCTCATGCAAAATATGGGAGTAATCTCAGACATAGACGATGAGCTTGAGGAGGCAATACAAGCTCTGGAGAAGGCAGCAACGGCAAACGCTCCAGACGTGCCCACAAGGAACAACAAGGCAAAGCAGTTTGCCACAGAACTGATGGAGAACATCCCAGTGGTGTACGGCTTCAGTCAATACAGCAGCATAGCCCAGCGACTGAAAGCACAATTCAACGAAAACAGTAAAGTCCCCAGCAAACATGAAGTCTTCTCGGAGCTGAACCACAACGAAACTGTGGGGTACGACGCCCCAGAGTCGCTCACCAAAAAGCTGTCAATCATTCTCATCCGCGACCAGCAAGAGCCTCCTGAAATCAGGAACAGAATAGAAACAACAAAGAATCTTGTCTTCGGCAGAGCCAGCAAGGTTCTGGAAATCTGGGCAGAGGGAAAAGGAAAGCTGGCGAGGATGCTTTCCGTTATGGGTGTTGGCGACTTTGCAAGCGTGTACTTGGCTATATTACAGAACAAGGATCCGACCCCAGTGAAAATCATTGACAGAGTGAAAAGCGAGTTAGCCAAGAAAACCCGTATGAAAGAACGGTTTGAGGCTGAACTGGCGAAACTGAAATGAACAGTTTTTATTGATGTAACACTGTAAGACTGTAGAATTCCACAATAGATGCGGAGCGAAAACAACCGTGAAACCACCAAAAGACAAGTATGAAATCATAAGCGAAATGGGGAAGCGACGGGGCTACTTCTGGCCCTCCTACGAAATATATGGAGGAGTCGGCGGATTCATAACTTATGGTCCCCTTGGCGCATCGCTCAAAAGAAGGCTAGAAGAAAAATTCAGAAGATTCTATCTTCAGCCCTTAGCCATTCTTGAAATCGAAACGTCAGTAATTATGCCTGGCAACGTTCTGGAAGCCTCTGGTCACGTAGAAAACTTTAAGGAACCCACAGTTGAATGCGCCAAATGCAAAAACAAGTTCCGTGCTGACCATCTGCTTCAAGAGTTCGGAAAAATGACTGACACAGAAACCGAGAGGCTGACGCTCCAGAATGTTGTGGATGAACTGAAAAACCACAAAATCCATTGCCCAGAATGTGGCGGAGACTTCGATAAGGCTGAACAGTTCATGACCATGTTCACAACCACGATTGGACCCTACTCTGACTCAATCGGCTATGGACGCCCCGAAGCGGCGCAGGGAATCTTCGTGGAATTCAAGCGCATCCTTGAAAGCGCCCGTGGACGTCTTCCCTTGGGGGTTGCCCAGATTGGTCATGCCCTCAGAAACGAGATTTCTCCGCGGCAGGGTCCAGTGAGGCTTAGAGAATTTACGATAATAGACATCGAGTTCTTCTTGGACCCAGAAGACAGGAAGTGTCTGATTATTAACGAAGTGGAGGATGAAACGTTGCGGATGGTGCTTGCGGAAAACAAGCTGAAAGGCAACACCGAACCCGTAACAGTCACAATCAAAGAGGCTCTGAGCAAGGGCATCATCCAGGAGGAGTGGCAAGCCTACTTCATGGCACAAGCCAAAAAGTTTCTGGTGGAACTGGGCGTCCCAGAGGAGAAGCAGCGTTTCATCGAGAAACTAGACTATGAACGCGCCCACTATTCTGTGCAGGGCTTTGATCAGGAGGTGTATCTGGAGCGGTGGGGCTGGACAGAAGTTTCTGGTCACAACTACCGAACAGACTTTGACCTGAGCCGCCACATGAAAGCCAGCGGCGTAGACCTGACTGCCTTCAAGGAGTCCGAGGAGGGCGGAAGACGGTTTGTTCCCCACGTTATTGAGCCCAGTTTCGGGTTGGACAGGTTGGTTTATGTTGCGTTGGAGTATGCGTACGCGAAGCAGGACAAGCGAGCGGTTCTGAGTTTGGCGCGTGACCTTGCGCCGATGCAGGTCAGTGTTTTTCCTTTGATGAATAAAGATGGGCTGCTTGAGAAGGCGGATGAGGTTTATCACATGTTGGTGAATGAGGGCTTCTCTGTGGATTGGGACTCGTCAGGCTCCATTGGAAGACGGTATGCGCGAGCCGATGAGGCGGGAACGCCCTTAGGCATCACCGTTGACTATCAAACCCTTGAAGATGGCACCTTGACTTTGCGTGACCGTGACAGTTGGAGGCAGGTAAGAAGCGAGTTAGGTAAGCTTCCGGAGCTGCTTCACGCCTACTTCTGCAACAAAATAGGCTTTGAAGATTTGGGTAAACTGATTGAACGCTAGCAACAGTTGGGAGCCGCAGAGGAGAACACAAATTTAGCTAACACTTTTTAAGAGACTCTCTTCTATTTTATTTTGCTTATACTTAAGGAAATTTGATGGTGCAAAGATATGGTGTTTCCAGTAGAGACAGAAGAACGCGTGAAACGCAAGGCACTCAATGTTTCAAATGACCACCTCAGAGAAGTAGTTGATATCTCACGCAAAATTTCGCAGCTGGTAGCCGTCTTCGTGGACGGAGACAAAAAGTTGGCTCAAGAGTTGTTCGATGACATCAAAAAGGCTCAAAATGGGGTGGATGCTACGCGACGCGTTGTTTCACGGGAACTCGCTGAGATAGGCGCCATATTGATGAGCCGCGAAGATTTTCTCCGTTTCACTAACCTGACCAGCGAAATAGCAGACTACTGTGAAGGAATAGCCTTTCGGCTGATTCAGATTATGGAAAGAGGCTGGAAAGTTCCGAAAGAAATAAAGGAAAACCTGATTAGGCTTTCGGACGCTGTTTTTGACACCATCTCTAAGCTCAGAGAAACAGTTATGACACTGAATTACGGCACAGCCAAAGCGCTGGAAAAAACCAGAGAAGTTGACGCAGCAGAAAGGGTAGTTGATGACATTTTCCGGCAGCTGGAAGTAGACATCATCGACAGCAAAATGGATCTTCCGCCCATGTTGCTGCTGTGGACTGTGGTTCAGCATCTGGAGGACGCGGCGGACAAGGCTAAAGCCGCTTCAGACGCCGCCCGCATACTGGCGCTCACAATCTAAAGTGAAGATGTATGCCTGAGAAGATTGAAACTGAACTGTTAGACAATTTTCTTGTAGTTTGGAACCCCAAGCAAGGTTCGGGACTCTATAAGATGGGATACTACGGCAAGCCTATAGGCATAGCTAAACCCAAGATTCCCGAGTTTGATGTGCCCCTGATTCTTGACCTCATGGAAGGCCTTTATCTGGTGGAGACAGGAGAAATCAGCGTTTATGGCGGACCAGAAAAGAAGGGAGTTAACCTCTCGAAGCTGCGGAGAAGAGCCAGAAAGCTGTATGAGGATTTTGATGCAAAATATGCTGTGTATCGTGACTTGCGGGGTCAGAAGCTTGTTGTTACGCCTGGCATAAAGTTTGGCTGCGATTTTGCGGTGTATAAGGATGGACCGGGAGTGGATCATGCGCCGTACATGGTTTCGGTGCGGAAGGCTAAGGATGAGATATCGGCGACGGATGTGGTGAAGGCTGGAAGACTGGCTACAACAGTTCGTAAACGGTTCATCATAGCCATACCCGACCTAGAAGCCGAGGATGTACGTTACCTAATCTTCAAATGGTTCAGAGCCTAACTTTTGAAGAGCTATCGTTAGAGTTTTTCTCTGATTTCAGGCAAAGATTCTTCTTGGAAACGCCTGATTCCCAAAGTAGTTATCTTGTAGTTGCCTTCGTCTGTTTTGGTTGCGAGTCCTTCTCGGGTAAGTTCGCCTAGTCTTGTGCTTGTTATTTTCGCGTTTTTTCCAAGCCCAGCCTGCAGCTCCTCTTTGGTTAAAAAATCCTCTGATTGTCCGAGCCTGTTGCCGATGTATGCGGCTAGAAGATGCAACGTTAAGGTTTCGCTGTCCGTAAGCTTCTGCCGAGAAACCAGCAGAACTGGACCTTCAGGGGCAACGGCGATAACGTTTTTGCAGTCTTCGATGAGGCTTTCAAGGTCAACTGTAAGAAGAGCCTTCTTTACGGTGCGGAGTGCAGGCACCATTTCGCTGAAGAATCGGTTGATGCTCCTCCAGACCTGGTTTGCGTCGCCCGTGAAGGTCTGCTCAAATTCCTGATATTTGATGTGGACTGTGACTGCCTCGTTTTCGGTCAAGCCGCTGCGCCTCTGAGCTTCGTCAGCACTTCTTCCTCAACCCATCTTTCGCCCTGAGTGGTCAACTTGAATTCGGGTCTCGCAGGGTCAGGCTTAAACACGATTCCCCGTTTAGTCATCTCGTTGAGGCGCGCAGGCACCATGGAGCGGATTCCGCTTGAAGCCAGAAGCCGCTTGAGTTGGGTGGCTGTGCTGGAGTTTTCGTCAGAGGCAAACAGGACCAGTGCGATGGCTTCGTAGTGGGTGAGTTTTTCTCGGGTGGTTATGATTGGTCCCTCGGTTGTGAGTTCAATTACTCCGTCTAGTTGCGTCTTAATTGAGGGCGTCAGGTTTGAGGATACGAGTTCGCTTACCTCGTTCACGAATTGGGGTGGCATCGTCTTCAAGGTTTTCAGGATTTCTTGGGCGCTTTCTCCTTCTACAACGATTTCTCCGAAGGGAGCCTTAACGCGCACCCGAACTTTAGCCATCGTTTCGTCCTCCAGCTAAAAATATGCACATAGCCCTTATCAGTCTTCCACCTCTTTATCTTATTTTTCCTAACCAGCCAAGCCAGCACCCCAGAAACTGTTGTAGAAGGAAAAAAATAACAGCAATTCAGGCGCGAATAGTTTGGTCAATTTTTCTTGACTACGCAGAATAGGTTTCTGGTCAAGGTTTCTTGACAAAAATGCTTTTCTTGTTAACGCATACCGTTGTTATTGTGGTTCAAACTGAAATGTACCATGTGAAGACGCCGTTTTCTTGTGCATTATTGACGGCACTGCTTGTAGGCGGATTAGTTCTAGTCAGTATTGCGGACTTTGATGTGGCTTATGCTTCTACAGACGTCTCTGGAATAATCGGTTCAGACGCTACGTGGACAAAAGCATGTAGTCCCTACTCTTTAGCTGGGAATGTTCTTGTCGGTAATGGGGCAACCTTAACTATTGAGGCTGGAACAACCGTCAACCTAAATGACTATTACATAATGGTGAATGGAACTCTCCGCGCACAGGGCACTGAAACAGAACAGATTCAGTTCAACGGCGGCGAAATCACGTTCACAGAGCACAGCAGTGACTGGGACGAGCAGACAGGTAATGGATGCATAATCGAGAATGCACAGATTTACACAACTTATGTGGGAATTGGTTCAGTTTCTGTCAAGATAAGCAAGAGCACGGTCAATGCTGAGATATCAGGTTTAGGACAAGCAATAATTGTCAACAGCGCAATTAACGGAAAAGTCTCCGGCAAAGTAGTTGCAAACAACACCATCACAGGCGACGTCAACGGTAACACAGTTGTTAACAACCTAATCGCAGGTACAGTGGATGGCGAAGTAATTTCAAACAACACCATCAGAAATGGTCAAGTTTCTGCTGTAGGCAGTTACGCATCTGGTCCTGTTGTTTCAAATAACACCATCCTGAACTGTGACGTGGGAATCAGCTGTAATGGATATTCAGTTATTTCTGGCAACAACATCTCAGGTTGTGGAGTTGGCATCGGATTTTATGTTGTCCAAGTTCTCGGCGGCACCTCGGTTGCTCATCCGTTAATTGAAAGAAATCTGATAACCCAGTGCACGTGCGGCATCAGAATCATCTTGAGTTCTCGTTTTGAGCCAGGCACTTCAGTTTCTACTATTCGAAACAACACTATTGCCCATAACGCTGTTGGACTCTATGTGTATATCGACAATTATGATGGATTACCCACCATCGTCTACAACAATATCTACGACAACACTGACTACAACATGCAATTAGCTGAAGACACCAATCACGACATCAACGCTACATACAACTGGTGGGGAACAGCCGACACACAAGCAATCAATCAGACAATCTACGACTACAAACACGACTTTTACTTAGGCACAGTCAACTTCGTTCCATTATTGACTGAACCAAACACGGAAGCGGAACCCAACTCAACAGATGTTATCCCAGAGTTTCCATCAACAACAATTCTGCCCTTGATGCTAGCCGCAACCTTGACCGTCATACTATGGGGGCACAAATACCTTAAGAAAGCAAACAATACGCTGAGCGCCCATGCTAGAAGAAAATAACAGAAAAACGTTGAAAAAAGGCTTTTCTCGCGAAAAGCCAACAAACAACAGCTAAACTCTTCTTCGTTTGGTACTGCTGCCTGGGCTTCGTGCAGCGATTAAACCAACTTTTCTGCCTGGAGGAGCATTCCTTGAAACTGTTGAACATTTACGTCCACCCTTCCTGCCGCTACCGAAAGGGTGACAAGCAGCTATCATGGCTCTAGCACTAGTGCGAGGATACATGTGTCCCTTAGCCTTCATAAGATGAAACATGGTGCCCGCCTTTAGGAAAGGCTTCTCAGTGCGTCCAGCTCCTGAGATTACGCCAATTGTTGCTCGGCAATGATCGTTCACGTACTTGGTTTTTTTGGATGGAAGCTTCACCATGGTTCCTTCAGGCGTATGCCCCACAACTGTTGCGTAGGCTCCAGAGGAACGCACCAATTTGCCTCCGTCTCCAGGAGAAAGCTCAATGTTGCAGACCATAGTGCCTTCAGGAATCTTGCCCAAAGGAAGAACATTTCCTATATCCACCACAGCTTCGCTGCCAATCTGGGTAGGCTGACCCTCATAGACGCCCTCAGGAACAACTGAGTAGTATGTGTCGCCTGTTTCAAGCTTCACGGCTACCATAGGCGAGCCTCTTCCCGGATCGTGGACTATGCTCTTGACTTGACCGTTGATGACTCCTTCCTGCTGTTTGGCGGACATTGGAGGATACTGAACTGGGGCTACCCTCTTGTGGGTTGATGCCCTGAAAGTTGGGGTTCCTCTTCCGCGTCTTTGAACTCGAATACGTTTACCCAAGATGCTACATCTTCCTTTGGAACATTTAGGTTCTACAGATGGAACCCCTTTTTAAATACTTTTAGTTTCTTTCTCCTCTGAATACCTTCGGGTTACAAGCCAGTATGCAACAAAAATCACGGCTATTACTGCAACCGCTCCCAGCAGAACGTAATTGAATTGAGAAACCATGCCTTGAAGTTCGGCGGGTATCTCTCCGGTTTCACGGTAAGATTGTATGAGCTGGTCGAAACTCACCCCAAAATAGCGCCCCAAAGTCGTGTAGAATAGTGTCCTAGGCAACGTGCCTA
Source organism: uncultured Candidatus Bathyarchaeia archaeon (assembly GCA_964647775.1). GTDB lineage: Archaea > Thermoproteota > Bathyarchaeia > Bathyarchaeales > Bathyarchaeaceae > Bathyarchaeum. The sequence continues at coordinate 3,293 of CAZYJH010000009.1, read as the reverse complement.
TTATTGTGGGAATCATGAACTTCTTCATTTTCATCGAAGTTAAGCCTGCACTATAGGATATTGCATCAAAGGGTATGAAGGGCGCAAATCTTCCCAAAAGAATAGCCCAAGCGCCCCAGCGGTTAAACCAGTTATCCGCGAACTTGATTCCTCTCTCACCAACCAGCTTTATAGCAAGGGACCTGCCGCCTTTTCGGGCGATGTAGAATCCTATCACAGCAGCGACCAGTGAGCCTAATGCGCCCACGAGCCATCCTACAGGGAAATCGAAGGCTAAGCCTCCGGCAATCAGGACAAGCTCAGAGGGGATGGGAATGGCTAACGCCTGTACAATCATCATAACAAAGAGGAGGAAAGGCCCTCCGGCTTGAAAAGACTCTATCACCCAGATTAGAATATCATATACGAGCTGCGGGTAGATGAAAAGAGCCAACGAAGTTCCGATAACTAACAGAAAAACTATAGCGGGAAAAACTTTGGAAGATGCTGGCATCTTAAAAACCAAAGTTCCGCTATTCTATAGGATACCAAGTTTGATGGCAGTGTCAACAGCTTTGTAGTCTGGGTGAAGCTTCACATATGCTTTCTTTTCGCCTTCAGCAGTTATAGTAGAGTTGACCTTGTCCACAACAACCTCATAAAGCTCCTCCACCGCCGACTTGATGTCCCGTTTCGTGGCTTTTCTGTTGACGATGAAAACAAGTTTGTTTTCTGACTCAAGTAGTCGACTTGTAACCTCTGTCATGACAGGATGACGGATAGTTTTGTAGGGATCCAACCTATTTTCCTCCGAAGACTTCATCTACTTTCTCAAAAGCTGAGTTCGTCCAAACCGTCAATCTTCCAGCGTGGGTTCCAGGCGCTAAAAGTTCAGCATTCAGGTTCTCCACCGACGCAACCTCTATTCCCGGAAGGTTTCGCGCTGCCTCAGCCACACCATCGTTTTTGGTTATGACGAGCAGAGGTCCAACAGCCTGCTTCATCTTTCGTCCCCGCATCTTTCCTTTGCCCGCCCTTATCTTCCGGCTTTCTTTGACACGGAAGATGTCTGGCCAGACTCCGAGGTTGATGAGGGCTTCTTCGATGTCTTTGGTTCTTTTCAAGCTTTGAATTTCATCCACGACAACCAGCGGAAAATCGGGAACATCATCCACCATGTGACCCCTAGAAGCCACAGCCTCTTTTGATGCTGTTGCCGCGATTGCTGAACGCAAAGCTAACTTCATCTCCTTCTTCGGGAGCTTCTTTCTGATGTTCTTTTCTGCCTCAGGAGGATGAGCTGATCTGCCTCCCACTGTGCCCGGAGCGAAGGCGGCTCGTTGTCCCCTTTCCTTTAATCTGGGTACACGAGCGATTCCCAAACCTGCATGTCGAGACTCTGCGGTGTTTCGTTTTCCAGCCATGGGGTCTCTGCCTTGCGGTTGATATCTGTGAGACTGGATGGTAACTACTGCCCGTTTTATCACGTCTGGTCTGCTGGGCGTATTGAAGATCTGAGGAAGATTAAGTGTGCTTACCTCTTCGCCTTTCAGATCAAAAACTTTAGCTGAAATCTTACCCATACTCATTCACCATCTTATCTTTGCATAGACTCCAAAGAAATGTAACTGATGCTTGGCGGGGCTTCAGCAGTCCTTGTTGGAGGACGAGCTGGATACCGCAGCCGCACAAGACGTTTAGCTGGACCCGGAAGACTTCCGTCCACAATAACGTATGTTCCTTTCACTTCTCCGTAGTGCAGGAATCCGCCCTTCGGATTAACAGTTTTTCCGTCAACGCCAATTTTTAGGATGCGCTTGTTGTATTCGGTTCTTTGGTGGTAACCCATCTGTCCAGCTCTGGGAACAGTGTATAGGACTCTTGGGGGTTTCCACGGTCCGATTGCAGCAACTCCCCGCTTGGTCTTCCTAGATTTGCGAGGCAAAAGCTTGATGCCCCACCGCTTCACGGGACCCTGAAAGCCTTTTCCCTTAGTTATCGCCACAACATCCATGTAGTGTCCTTCTTTGAAAACGTCCGTAACCGAAACAGCTTTTCCCAGCAGCCCCTTTGCATACTCAAACTGTTCTTTGATTGAGCCTCCGTCAACTTTGATTTCTGAGATGTCTGGCTTCTTCTTAGGAACTGCCGCAAGTCTCGGCTGTGTTGCAGCTAAGAGGCGAAACTCCGAGATTTCTTCTATGTTATCTTCAATCTTTTTCAGGCTCTCGTCAGTGTTGAATTCTTCAGGCAACACAAGGGCGCGGTCAAAATCTTTGGGTGGACTCTTCATCCAAGCTTCAGTAAATGTGTGTAAGCCATACTGGTCCTTAGTGTAAGCGCGAATAGCAAAAACCATGATTGGCGGAACATCCAACACTGTTGCTGGATGCGATGCCTCTTTGCCCAAGCTTAAGGAGTTTGGTTTGTCCTCCACCATCATGATGTGAGTCATTCCCGCCTTGTAGCCCATGAAGCCGAGCAATGTTGGCCCCTCTTCCACTTTGGGCCAGAAACGTATTCTTCCCACAGTTCGTTTGGCGCGTCCCCTAGGTAAATAAGCTAATGAACCACGTCTAGGCGCGCTCTTTTTTCTATGACCCATAGTTAGTATCCTTCTTGTTGTGTTATTTCCAGTTCGTCTTTTCCAATAAGAACGTTTAGTTATAAAGATTGCTCTGAGGTAAACCGAATCAGCTTGAGAAACCACCTTTAAACTGCTTACTACAGAGATTTGCACATTTTTGTGTCTTTACAGAGCACTCTATGTATTGCGGTTTCAGCTATTTCTGACCCTATTTCCGCTATTCTTCGAGCCCCCCAAATAAGGAAACTTATCTGGGCAACAGCACACGCCTCTATTGGCTTTTTGCCCTTGAAGTATTTGCTCACTGAGAAGTTTTTTCCATGAAGGTAAGCGGAACTACACACCCTTTCTTGTAGCATCTCTTCGGTCTGCTGGATTTCCTGGTATGATGCTATTGCCTTGTTTGCCAACTGGATGTCCATGGAAAAGAAGCTGTTTATTGCCTCATGACACATTCCGTAGGTGCGCTCATTGATTTCAACGAGTTTTTGTATTAACTCCTCTCCCAACCTTTCTTTGGATTGGTTCAATGCAATGACTTTTTCTGCGGCTTGATGTGCCCAATCAGCGATAAGCCGTAGATACTGGGCGATCAGCCGATACCAGATTATGAGGGACGGGGTATCTATTTCCATTTGACTGGCTATGCCCCTGTTTCGTTGGCAGCTGTTCAGTAGCCGAACTATGACCCAGAACATTGTGTATGCTTCTTTGTCTCTGCGTATTG
>CAZYJH010000008.1:0-20059 GCA_964647775.1 uncultured Candidatus Bathyarchaeia archaeon | reverse complement strand
CAGACAAGCTTGTCATGTTTTCTCCTGAAGAATTTCCTCACTACAACTCAAAACCGAATTTCGACTGGAACGAAATTGTTGACCTAATATATTCTGAGCATGCCCGCGATTTAGCTAGAAAACTGTTGAGGCAGCGAAGAACTGAAGAAACGGGTTAATTCCGCGTTGGCTTCCTGTGGGTTTATACACAAATTTTTTGAGTCTTAACGTAGGCACATAACCTGTACATGTCGTATTGACGGACTTTAGATGCAGTAGATTAGGGGAAACAGAAATGCGTAACAAAACGTTATCCAAAATTTTGGTAGCCTTCATTGTGGCGTCGATGGTTTCATCAGTTACCGTTTCATCGGGTGTCTTCACTGTTTATGCACAGTCAGCCACTCTCGAGGATGTCCTTGTAGAGATAGAGGCGCTTAACGGCAGGCTTGATGATATAGAAGCAAATATGACCGCTAGACTGGATGGCGTAGAAGCAAACATTACCGCTCTGAATTCTGCTTTAGATTCATTAAACGATGCAATCGATAACATCCAGAAAACCCTTTATTCTATCAGCGCAACCACCGCCAGTTCCGCAGAAATAGCCATCTTGGATTCAGCCTTAAACACACTAAACGATACAACCCGCAGCATACAGTCCATCGTGGAATCCCTCAACGCCACTGTCGCAACCGAATCAGAGTTAGCGGCTGTAAGCGCAACTGTGGACGAAATGAGCACAACCCTTAACGAAGTTGAAACCAGCTTGAATTATCTCAGAAACGCCGCCGCAACCTCAGACGACTTGGAAACCACAAAAAGCGAACTGACCAAAAGCATCGAAACCCTGAAAATTCTCGTAATCGTAGCCCTCGTTTTGGCTCTGGTGGCAGCCATAGCCGCAATAGCTGCAGTCTACGTCATGCTGAAAAGAACAGCCAAGACCCCAAAATAGCTGGGCAAAACTTTCCCCTTTTATTTTAAGACTTGTGACATTTCCTAGAACCGTTTCTGAAACAGGCCATTAACCGTAAATGCTGCGGAGTTGGTCAGCTACTTCACGTAGAATTTGTGCTGTTCTGTTGCTTACGTGCTCTTTTTGTTGGCTTGTTGACGTTTAATTTAGCTTCTTTCGTCTAATCACAAATATTGCAATTAGGCAAAAGATTACTCCAGCTGGGATAAGCACAAGGGGCAACCAGCCGAATATTGGCACCTTGAAACCTAACTGAATATCTGCTTCAACGTTTCTGGATCCGTCCGCATTCATTATGATTAGAATTTTTCTGTTTTCCGTTCTGTTTTCCAAGGGCTTCCAGTATGCATCCCATCTTATCTTTGACGTTCCAGTGGATTGCGCAGTCTCGATCCAGAAAGTTTCTTCTGCAGGGCGTCTAGTTGGTTCATTTTGATTGTAAGTTAAACTTGGGGGGATTTCGATTTCTGCATAGTACGGTGCAACGGACCAGTGCCAAACTGGAGGCGTCGAAAACCTGATTCCGGTGTCAAGATAGTTTTGTCCGTCAACAGCTTCTGCCCATCCTACAAAAAGCTCTTTGGATGAATCAACTGGTTCTACTGTCCACATTGCTTGTCCAATGTCTTTTGGGCTCATCCAATTAATGTATGAAGGAAAGTTGGATGATGCTACCCAAAGGGCAAAGGCATAGCCATCGCTCCTAGCCTCGTAAACGCTGCTTTGTGTGTATCCGTCAACGTCAGTTCCCATGTTGTATGCTAGCAGCGCCGCTCCCCCTAACGTAAACACGATTCCAACTAGCAATAAAATGATGCAGCCAATAAGAACAATAATCCTAGCTGCTCCATTTTTTTGAACCGACGTGTTTTCAGAACTCAAGAAGATCACAACAGTTACTCAATCGATGTTTATAAAAAATTTTTGCTAAGATGTTTATTGGGTTTTTTCTATGCTTGTTCTCGATAACCGGCAATGAATTAGCGTGCCCACATCATTTGCTGTTCACAGTCTCTGGACTGTTATTCCTTTTTCAGCTACACGTTTAGCGTTCTTCCGATGTTAACTTAGCGCTGGGCGTAGTATCAGCGTTTATGGCGGTAATAACCCTAAAACAACTAAAACATTCACATTAAATGCGGCACGTTTGCGCCGGTTTACTACTTTACGTAGAACATGTCTTTGTCTTGTTGTGGATTCTTTATGGCTTCTTTTCTTATCTTCTTCTCTATCTTTTCTTCTTGGCTTCCGGTTATCTTCGCGTCGTAGTCCACAAAGGCGCACACAAGATCGGCAAGATTCTTGTTTATCTCCACCAGCTCATCCAAATTGAACTGAGCCATAATGTCGGGATTGTCAGCCCACTGCATCCACCCAGTTACGCTCCGTTGTAATGCAAGAATTGTGAATCTGATTGTCCGCACCATGTCCAGCCTGTCCTGTCCTTCGAGCTTCTCTGAATTCTTTATTTCCTTCAAAATTCTTTGGCAGTCGTTAACCCATCGTCCTTCCATGAGCCACCCCACAGTATGCCCTAGGGGTTTCGGGCATAAAAGCTTTCTTTATTTTAAATATTTGTTGCAAAAGCATATAAGAATCGATAAAATCTTCTTCAGATATGAGAGCCGCTAAGGAAAAGAAAGAGCCGTCGCTGGCGTTTGGTGGGCAAGCTGTTATGGAGGGCGTGATGATGCGCTCCAAGAACCATATGGTAGTGTGTGTGCGGCAGCCCAACAAGGAAATAGCAACAAAAACCGAGGAACTGCATCCCCTGTCTGAAAAATACAGGTTCCTGAAGCTTCCCTTCCTAAGGGGCATCGTAGCTCTGTTCGAAACCTTGTATTCGGGAATCAAGGGCATCTATTTTTCTGCAAACGCGGCTTTTGGCGAAGATGAAAACGAGGAAGAGGTTCTTAACCCTGTAGAAATTGTAGTAGTCATTGTGGCGGCTCTAGGCTTGTCGATACTTCTCTTCAGCGTGACACCCTTTTTCTTGACGTCCCTCCTGAACTTGGGGGCAGGTGTGCTCTTCAATGTTGTCGAGGGAATAGTTCGCCTCAGCTTCCTTTTAGTGTACCTTGCTGTCGTATCTATGCTCGGCGATTTCAAGCGGATCTTTCAGTATCACGGCGCAGAACATACAGCCATCAACGCCTATGAGGCTGGGGTTGAGTTGAATGTTGAAAACGCCAGAAAATATTCCCGTTTTCACTCTAGGTGCGGAACATCGTTTCTTCTTATAGTCACGTTAATTAGCATACTGTTTTTCTCGCTTATGCCCAGTGCCGATTACCTGATAAGACTGTCCTACCGGATCGTTCTCATTCCCGTCATCAGCGCTGTCTCCTATGAGATTCTGAAACTCAGCGACAAGTACAGAGACTCGGCGGTCATGAACGTGTTGGTGGCGCCGGGTTTGGCTCTGCAGCATCTTACGACAAGACCGCCTGACGACGACATGCTCGAAGTTGCAATAAAAGCTGTGAAAGAAGTTGAAAGCCTGCAAAAAGGCAAGTGAATGAAGCTGCATTTACGGGTTACGACAATAGCCGTAATCATGCTTAACAGAAGGAAACAGCAACATTAGTTCAGCATTGTTAGCCTCTTTGTATATTCCTTGTAGTCTCTCATGGTTATAATCTGTATAATGTCTCAGCAAAACTGATTTCGGCGAGAGGATGTTCGGGGTCCCTCTGCTGAGGAGATACGTAGGCTGGCTGATTTAATGAACCAATCGAACAGTAAAACTTTTGAGTTGGCTGGTCATGTTGGGAAGGGGAACGTCCCTATCATTAGCTGGAAGAGTTTGTTTAAAGGATGTGAAGTGAGTGAAAATATGCGATATTAAAGAGGGAGATAGCGAAATCAACATTGAAGCAGAAGTTACAGAAAAATCGTACGCCCGCGAGGTACGCAGTAAATATGGTTACCGACCTTTAATGGTTGCAGATGCTACGCTTAAAGATGAAACAGGGTCTATAACTTTGACGCTCTGGAATGAACAGGTTAAGCAGGTTATGGTTGGCGATAAAGTGAAAATCGAGAATGGATACGCTAAATCTTTTAGAGATGTGTTGCAGCTTTCCACTGGGAAATACGGAAAATTAACTGTCATATAGAAACTCTTTGTAAACTTCTAGTCAAACCTTTTTCCATCAGAAAACAGTAACATTAGATTATCTCTTGTACAAAGTTGGATACTACCAAACAATAATCTCTGTTCAATTATAATTCACACTTGATATGGGAACAGTACTTTTGGAGAGATGTCTGTAGTACTACTCTTGTCTGTCTGTAGGAGGATTTATAATTGAATAAACAAATAGCGCTAGTCCGCCAGCCAAAAATGCCCCTCCACCCACCAAAGCAAAGAGTAATAATAAAACTACAAGCTCAGGATTTACTTCAACTACTTCAAACATATTTTCTCTTATGATAAAACGAGGCTCTGTTTGAAAGCCATAACATCCGATTAAAAAAAGGATTACACCTATACCTATAAACAGCAAAGAAATACGTTTATGACGCCAACGCATGCGCTGATATCTCTGATATTGCTTCTGCTCCATCTCTTTTCTTTCATATTTTTTTCTGGCTCTATGAGAAACATACAAAACTGCAAAGAAGGTACAAACCATTATTGGAAGCATAGTAATTAACATAAATTCTAGAGGTTCGTTCACTTTAGCTAATCCCCCTAAGAATTAAACCATGGCTCTTTTACATCTAAAGATATATAACGCTATTGACAACTAATCAGAGAAAACCGCAATCTTCTATCACCCTTTTTTTCTCTCCATAAAACAGCAACATCAGATTAACTCATTAATTAGAACCAGAGGAAATTGAGTGAGATATTTGTTTAGAGTGTTTCTGATTCTGAAAAAAGTTTATCTAGTTCAATGTGTTTTCGGTGGCGATGGCAGTATCTCAACCTGAAACTAGCTTTATCTCCCCCTGATGGCTCAGTTTTATTTTGGTTGGGGTACTGCTTTCTCTTCCATAATTTGTATATCAGGTTATCTCTTGTACAAAGTTTGCTGATTGGCTAAGCGAGACGAGAGAATATCTTATCTTTTAACTGGAAATGTTAAGTGTTAATAGGCAGTTTGTCTTTTCTCAGAAATAGGCGATGCATGTGGACACGCTGAAACTTGACCTGAAGTCGTGGAAGCTCTTCTTCACCCTCTACAAGTTAGCGGAGCTGGGCGCTTCCAGCCGAACCGTTAAGGTCTCCACTGATTACCTCGCCGAAAAAATCGGAGCATCCCAGCAGACAGCATCCAGGCACCTCATCACCCTAGAGAAGATGGAATGGATCAAACGAACCGTAACTCCGGAAGGATGCTTAACAAAAATCACCAGCCAAGGCGTTGCCGAGCTAAAAAAACTGTACTCTGAGCTGCGCCTGATATTCGAGTCAGCATATCCCCCATCGATAACCTTGGAGGGCACCCTCTTCACTGGCTTGGGAGAAGGCGCCTACTACGTAACCAAAGAGGGCTACCGCAAACAGTTCATGGAGAAGCTCGGCTTCGACCCTTACCCCGGCACCCTCAATCTCAAGCTGACAAGTGAATATGACATCAAGTCCCTGTCAGAACTGGAAACCTATCCTGCCGTAGAACTTGAAGGCTTCGAGGATGAGTCCAGAACTTATGGCGCAGTGAAATGCTACCCTGCGATAATTAACAACAAAGCGAAGGGCGCCGCCATCCATGCCCTAAGAAGCCACTATGGAACTTCTGTGATAGAGATTATTTCGCCAACGTTTCTTCGAAGCCGCCTAAAACTGAAAGATGGACATAAAGTGAAAGTGGAAATCCTGATTCTGCCCTAAATCCACGCTATCTCTTGGATGATTCTATTATTTTCCTCATGATTTTTGAGGAACTGTCCAGTTCCCGTTTTCCGAACCTTCCAATCTTCGCGACTTCAATGGCAACTTTTTCTTTTTCTATGGCTTTCAGCACTTCCTTTTCTATCCCATCTTGGTCATGACCCACAGCTATAACGTCAGGTTTTATTTCTTCAATCACTTTGCCTATGCTGAAATCCTCCAAACCTAGAATCGCCTCATCCACTACCTTAAGAGATTCAACGAGTGCCCGACGCTGGTCTTCTGGCATGATGGGCTTTTTTCCTTTCCTCTCCTTGACTGTGCTGTCTCTGGCAACTATCACAATCAGCTCCGCGTCTTTGCCTCCAGCCTTTTTTGCTTCTTCCAGAAACCTCACATGCCCTAGGTGAAGCAGGTCAAAGGTTCCTGAAGCCAGTACAACTCTTTTTTTCTTTTTTGTTACCATGAAAACTCTACAGCTCCTAACAGCCGCAGGGCATCCAGCAGTCCCTCACAGTAGGCAACTGAAGTGAGGCTTGTTTCCAGTTTGCCTTCCTTCTGATAATACTTTGCGTCTTCCAGATAACGTTTAGCCCAGTCAAAAACTGTTGCTGCCTCCTCTTCGTTGAGGTGCAGATCTTCTGGTATTTCTCCGATTTCTTGGATGACATGTTCTGCGCCGCGGATATATTTTGTAACTAGTTCTTCGATGGTCATTCAGCCATCCCCCTTACCTCTTCTGGTGCGTCTGCCAGTGTGATGAGGGCTTCGGCTTCCATGAAATGGAGATTACCCGGAAAAAGGAGGGTGTGTGGAGGGGCACCGAAATCGTGGTTTATCACTTCTTCTATGTAGCCTGCTTTAACTGCCGGCTCTGCTGAGCCTGCCCTCGCCACTCCTACGACTAGACTTCTCGGCGTGATAACCTGCTCTTTCTTCAGTTTTTCCAGTTCCAGAAGCGTCTGCAGCGCCTCCTTGACAGTTAAGTATCTTTGCTCCTCAGCTTTTATGTCTAAGTAGCACATAGTGTGAAGTCCCCTCTCCCTGTTTTCGCGGATAACATTGTAAGGAGTTTCGGAGACAAATCCCCTCTCAGAAAACGGTACCGTAACAGCTTTCCCAAACTTGTAGTTCTGCAACCCAGAAATTCCCCTGACCGCCGAAACAGCAGAAGCGCCATGTATAACCCGTGTTCGGATTCCCCTCTTTTTTGCGCTGATTCGCAAATCCACATGAGTTGTGGAAATCAGGGGGTCGCCTGGAACCAGCAAAACCGCTTTTCCGTTTTTTGCTGCTTCAAAAATCGGTTCTCCCTCTTCTTCCTCTAGGACTCTTCGTGTTATGACCTTGACCGTTTTCCCTGTCATCTCTTCAAGCTTCTGTATGGAGAGTCCGGGCATGAGGCTTGTGTAGAACTCGGCAAAAACGGCGTCTGCCTCCCTGATTTCCTCCAGCCCCCTAACTGAAACGTCTTTTTCGTCATACAAACCTAACCCAACAAGAACCAGCTCATTCAAAGCCTTCCACTCCCATTTACCTTAGACCCTTTTTGCAAACTTGCTTAAAAATTAGTAAATTACGTCAACGCGCCGATTCTACCGCCCTTCTATTTCTGGATTCTTACACCTTAAATGGAGATGCCTTTCATGGTTTTTGAGAACAAAAGATATTTAGGATGACTGTTTTCACTGTAGGATGATGCGTTTAGGTGGGCCCGTAGCTCAGCAAGGCAGAGCGGCGGACTGGTCCAGCAGGACCGGGCTGAGGCTCTTAACCCGTAGGTCAGGGGTTCAATTCCCCTCGGGCCCGCCACTTTCAGTTCCTTTTAATCATGTCTGCCAATTCTACGTCGGGATGGTGACGCCCATCATTGTATTCCACTATTTTACCGTGGATTGCCTCGTTTGGGCACCAATTGTAGCATGCGTAGCAGGTTTCGCAGTGGTGCAGCCACACTGGTCTGTTGTCAACAATTTTGATGTTGTTTACGGGGCAGATTTTTGCGCAGACTCCGCAGCCTTTGCATTTTGTGTCGTCGCATTGGAAGCTTCTGTCGGCTGTGGGTATGAGTTGGCTAAAGGACGGATGCTTTTTTGTGTTTGACAGTTTTCTGTATCTCCTCGAAAACACTGGCTTAATGATGAGGTACAGCGGCGGAGCGTAGGCTATCTTGCGTAGTATGCCCCGTGTTTCATATTTGCCCCTTTTCCGGGCAAGGACATATTCGCTGATGATGTCAGCCTTCTTTTTCTGGTTCTGCAACAGTTTCTGCTGTTATAGTATGTTCTTCTTTTTTGCGTAAACATACACGATGACTGCTGGAACAACTAGCATTACTGTGCTTATTGGAGCAAAAGAACAGCCTGACTTGTATCCCAGCATGCATGGTTTGCTTACGTACGGAAAAGGTATTATCGTCTTGACTGCCGCAAGAATCAACGCCGCAATCACGATGTAGACCTTGGTTCGTGCGGTTATCTCTATTTTCGGTGGTCCCGCTGCCCTTTTTTCGGTTGACGTGTTCTGCATAATCTCAACATTCCAGAACGTGACTGAGCAATGTGTTCTTTTTCGTAACTTTTAAGCTTATTCTGGCTGGCTGTCACAAAATTCAAGTATCCACGCCGCTATACATTGTGGTTGTAAGTTTTTGTTGGGGGTGCTAGTTGTGGCTGTTTTCAAGTTGCCGAAAATGACTAAACAGGAAATGTGGAAGCTGATTCGGAGGCAGCGTCTCTGCCGTATCGCCTTCAAGGGAGACGAGTACCCGTACATGGCTCCATTCCAATACGTCGTATTGGATGGCACACTCTATTTTCATTTCACCGACTACGGCACCAAGATGAAGTTAATCGAAGCTGACAGGCGCGTCTGCGTCGAAATCGAAGAATACAAGGAAGACCTGAGCGAATACAGCTTCATCGTTCTACGGGGCACCCTCAAAGTCGTCACTGACCCCAAGGAACGAGCCAAAGCACTGCAGACACTTGCGGAAGAAGGAGAACAGAAGCTTTCGCCAAACTTCCTTCCTGCCCACGGCTTCAAGAAAGAGGACGGCTGGAACTCACTAACTCCCAACAACGCTTCGTTAGTTGCCATCAAACTTGAGAACATAACACAGGAAATTGGACTAAAGTCTCCCTGATCAAAGTTTGCATTAAAAAAAGGAGGGGGGTGCTTCAGTTTCCTGAAGCTTGTGTTTTGTTAGAAGGGTGCGAAGACTCCGGCGAATACTAGCCACGCTAGGATTGTTTTGGCTACGAAGCTGAGTATGATGTAGATTCTTTCTCCGTACAGGTAGTCTTTCCAGCGTCCAACGCCCTTGTATTGCAGGACCATGTTTATGGCGAAGATGTTGAACATGAAGAAGTAGATGAGAAGTATCATGTAAACGAAAGTCGGTACTTCCAAGTTAACAGAGTTGATGGCTGCTATGAAGTATGCGTAGAGCACAACCCACGGTGTGAAGCCCGAAATGCTTCCCAGAATAAAGGCTGACCAGCTAGTCTTCTCCGTCTTCTGGTTAACCACTTCCATCAGGTAACCGAACATTATCATCATGGCATTCAGCACGAAAATCATGACCAGCGACCAGAAGTCCCAGATGCCCAAGAACAATGCAATCAGCACAATCATTATCGAGCTTGAGAAAGTGTACTCGTACCATCGGTATGGGTTCATGCCTTTTTTCAGGTAATCGTTGTAGCTCCTGTTCTTTGGGTAAGCAATCACAAAATGTGCAATAGCCGAGATCAGCGGAAACGCGGCGAGAATTGCTCCCAAGTAGCTGATGCTGAAGAAAACTTGTGGGTCAGGCACTGCTGTAAACAGTGGCGTTGCATCTGTGCTGGTGATGTTCAGTTTCATGTAGAAAGTATAGATGTCTCTTGACCACTCAAGCTGAAGCCCCAAAACCAGCATTATTACTCCCTGTACCAGATGCAGGATGCCGGCGGCGGTGTTGAAACGCTTCAAATACTTGAAAGAGATGGGAGACTTTGCAATGATCTTTTTTCTTTCCTCAGAATTCATAATAACTAGTATACTGGAAAAAATTTTTAAATTTTTCCTATCCCTCTAGTAGCTCCCATCGCTTCCACACATGCACCAGGCGATAGTGTGTAAATCTGAATTCTGTATTAACAAAACATTACTTTCAGTAACGGCACACTCCAAAGCGTTTACCATCCGAAGCAGGTGTGCTGTTCACGTGTCCGCGCCTCTAATCGAAGCGTCTGAGCTTACTAAACAGTTTGGCTCAGTCAAAGCCTTGGCAGGCTTAAGTTTCAGGGTTATGCCCGGAGAAATCTATGGTCTGCTGGGTCCAAACGGCGCAGGCAAAACCACAGCCATCAAAATCATCACAGGTCTGATGGAGCCCACCTCCGGGTCTGTCAAGGTTGAAGGCTTTGACCCCATAGAAAACTCCCTCGAGGTCAAGTCAAGAATAGGCTACGTAGCGGAAAAGCCGATACTTTACGAGTCTCTTTCCTCCCGCGACTTTCTGGAGTTCGTGGCATCTATACGAAAACTCGACCAGAACGCAGCCAACCGCATGGTAACTCAGTTGGCGGACGCCTTCGGCATGGCAAAATATTTTGATGCACCCATAGCCACTTTGTCGATGGGACTGAAGCAGAAGGTGGCACTGATTGCTTCTCTGGTTCATCAGCCTCCTGTTCTTCTTCTGGACGAGCCCCTGAGCGGACTAGACGCCAAAAGCAGCCGCATAGTCAAGGACCTGCTTTCGTTGCATACACAGAAGGGCGGAGCTGTACTGTTCTCCACCCACATAATGGAGGTGGCTGAGCACCTCTGCACAAGAATCGGAATAATCTATCAAGGCAAAATAGTCGCTGAGGGAACGCTTGACCAGCTGAAAAGCAAAACCGGAAACAAAAGCGAAACTCTGGAAAGCCTCTTCTTGAAGTTGACTAACGAAGAGACTGAAGTTGCTGACAAGACCCGCCTCTTGGGGGATGTTTTCTTCAAGAATGAAGCTGCTTGAAGCTTGGCATCTGAGCCGCCTGCCCTACAAGGAGGTCGTTTACAGGTCCATAGCTGAGGAAAGAGGTCGCATGTGGTGGGGCGGCTTCGGCAGAGGACGCGTCGGCGGAGACGCACAGAACGATTATGAGCTGACAAAGAAGGCATTGCGGATAGCAAAGTTCGACAAGTCGCTGGTGGCAATATTTAATGTCTTAGCTGCGGTTATGCCCTTCACGGCGCAGCTTTTCGGTTCCCCAACACTCGGCTTGACAAGCGCCATCGCCTTGAGTTTAGCAGTCACCTTCGGCTTCACGGCATTGTATGCAATTCAGACGCTTTCATCCTTTGTCAGCGCCGAATCCTCAGCCCTGCTGTCCACTCTGCCGCTGGAACAGAATGACTTCTCCATGATTACCCTGTTCTCTTTTGTCAGGTCCGTGGATTACATGGTTGTGGGCGCCATAATTAGTCAGGTTCTGATGGTGGCTTACTACACGTTGTCGCCTGTTGCGGTTCTGGCTATGCTCGTGGCTTCTGTGATGAATGCAGTGCTTGCTGTTGCAGTGGCTCTCTGGTTTTCTAGAGTGTTCACGAAGAATCTGTCTCGTGGAGGACGATCCAGAGGCGGCACCGTTTTGCGTCTGTTTTTCATTCTGATGTGGGGGTCACTGCTGATGGGCGTAAGCCTCCTCATCAGTCTGCCATGGTACATAGTGCCCTCTCTCGAAATGACGCTTCTCAGCCCCAACCAACTCTCCACAATGCTCCTCTGTTTTCTGCATCCCTTCTCAGCTGGAATAACAGTCACCAACATCAGTCAATCCGTTACCGCAGGCTCCACACCGTTAATTGCAGCCGTCTCCATGCTGGGGTACGTGGTAGTTGCTGGGTTTGCAGGAAAGTGGATGCTGACGACTGTAAAGCGCATATCCCATGGAACCGACGTTAGGGCTTCGGTAGTGACGGCAACAGATTTCTCGATAAAAACACACAAGCCACTGTTTGGTTATGTCCTAAAGGACTTGAAGGTCGCCTCTCGGAATCCTGCCACTGCCTTCTTTTTTGCTCTTCCTGTCCTAGAGACTGTTATTGTTTCGTTTATGATTGCAAACTTTGAGGTGCTGCGGGCTTCCACGCTGCTTGTTTCGACGTTTATGGGCGGAGTCTTTGTTTTGCTTATGCCTCTTGCCCTGTTGAGTGCAGAGGGAACTGGGCTGGAATACACAAAAACGTTGCCCATGAACGTTAACCAGATAATAACCTCCAAGACGCTGATATCCACTTTGACCTATGTTCCGGTGCCCCTTGTTCTGCTTGTGATGGCGCTGGTGAAGCCGCTGTCCTCGCCCCTCACACTGTTCATTCCCTTCTTTGTCGTATTGGCGGTGGCTTCGGCAAGCATCTTTGAGATTCAGCTGTTCCTGAGTTCTGTAACCAAAGGAAAAATCGCTGCATTACTTTATGATCTAAAAAAGCTGGTCGTCGGCGTCACAACCCTGTTTATCCCCTTAGCAGTCTACTCTTTGACCTATCTGGTCTCCTTCAATCACATTCTAGCAATCTTAACTATGGGCGGGTCATCAGCTTCAGAACTGGCTCTGGCTGTCCATCTGCTCAAACGCAACAAAAAATAGGCAACCTGTTTTTCCGTAATCTACGAACTTAAATGCACTCCCCACTCATTATTTTTGGGAGCAACAGTGCCCGAAGCAACATGCCTAAAGGTTCCAAAAAAGCTGGGAGAACAAGCCATTCGCCTAGTCCGAGAGCTTAACCTCTTCAACAGCGAATTGGCTGTTCAGCAAGTCGAAGACTTTCTGTGCATCCCTTTAACCTGTGACCTCTCGCCTGTTGCCCTAAAGAAGCTCGAGACTGAACTGCACGAATATGAGCTGTCCGTCCAAGAATTTGCTGAGCATAAGAAGCGCCATTTCACGCACCTTGGCCTGCTCGCGGACAAGCTTCCCTCAAATCTCTTGGCTGTGGTTCCCCGAGCCATCGACTTCATAGGAGACATCGCCATAGTCGAAATTCCGCCAGAAGTTGAGGATCACAAAAAGGCAATCGGAGAAGCGTTGCTGAGGGCGCACAAGCAGACGAAGACTGTTTTAGCCAAGTCGGGTGCTGTTGAAGGAGTTTACCGCCTAAGAGACTTCGAGGTTATAGCTGGAGCCCACAAAACCGCCACCGTCTACCATGAGTATGGCTGCGTGTATCATGTTGACGTTGCCAAAGCCTACTTCTCTCCAAGACTCTCCAGCGAACACAACCGAGTCGCATCACAGGTACAAGAGGGAGAAACGGTTGTTGACCTCTTCGCCGGAGTTGGACCCTTCGCTATCCAAATCGCAAAAAAACACCAAAACGTGCGCGTCTACGCAGTTGACGTGAACCCAGATGCAGTAGCTTTGCTGAAAAGAAATGTTGCAGTGAACCGTGCAGAAAAGCAGGTTGTTCCCGTTCTCGGCGACGCCCGCCAAGTAGTCAAAGAACAGCTGCTTGGAAAGGCTGACCGGGTGATTATGAATCTGCCGGAAACTGCCTATGATTTTGTTGATGTGGCATGCGCGGCGCTCAAAGCGGAGGGCGGGTTTATTCATTATTATGATTTCATGAAAGCTTCAGACCCGCTGGAAGCAGCAAAGGTTCGGTTAACCGAAGCAGTGAACCGTAACAGCCGAAAAGTAAAGAAAACGTTGTTGGCGAAAGCTGTTCGCGAGGTTGCTCCCTACACTTGGCAGGTGGTTGTGGACGCTGAAATTCAATGATTTTCCACAGTCAACGTGACTTTGACTTGTTGGTTTGGGGCTTTCAGTTTTTCAACAAGCTCTCTCGCGAAGTCGATGGCAGCCTTGTCTGCCCTTATCGCCAAGGTTCGACCGCACACGTAATCGCTCTTTCTGACCACCAAATCTGTGGGGTGCGTAAACTCTAGCTGCGGGCTTCCCTCTGCCTTGACCGTTTCTTTCAGTTCGCCTGCCTCAACCGTTACTGTTATTTGTGCTCCCTCTTTTTTTGCGGCTTCCTTGAATTCAAGCGGCAGATCCGCTGCAGCTTTAGTTGATTCCAAGGCTACTACGCAGTCTCCCCTTTTCGTAAGTGTCGTCTCTTTTGTGAACTCGAATGTTGTTTTGTGGGTTGATTGCACATTCTTGTGTCCACGTGCAGAAAACACCACAGTTACCGTGTCCATTCTTGACAAACTGCATGACCTCCACATTATGAAACAGTGGTTACTCGAGAACTTCTATGGAGTCAACCTTTCCATCGCCGTCAAGGTCAAATCCTTGAATTACAACCGCAAATTTTTCGTCACCAAAATTCTTCAGCGTCTTCTTCCAGAACTTGGTGATAGCCAAGACACAGGCTTTGGTTCCAACTGCCTTGTTGCCCGCGAGGACAATCACTCGTTTGTTTCTGTTCCATGGGTTTTCTATTCTGGCAATTAGTCCCACGTTGTCGGCGGTGTAGACTTTCTCGGTTTTTTCTGAAACCAGCCCTCCCAAAAGGAAGCCGTGTTCAGAGGGCATCATGTTGAAGCGTATGGGCAAAAACTCGTTGAACTCTTGGGTGATCAGGTTTGTTCCCGGTCCACCCACCAAGATGAGGTTGTTGCTTTCCTCCTTCTCTGCCTTCACGTCAACATCCAGCTTTATCAGAAAGTCCTCAGGCAAGTCCACAAATTGCCCCAGAAAAAGGGTTAGGTACGCGGCGTAGTGTCCGTCTCTGGCTTTAGCCTTGAAGGGACCATGAGAGTCAGGGCTTCCCACAACAATTTTTCCATCAAAAACGCCGTCTTCAATGATGGGGCTCAGGAACATCTTCATTTTCTCGTCTATGCTGGTGGCTGCGAACCCGCTTATCTTTTGGTAACCGAAGGGAAGTTCTATTCCCATGGCTGGAAACGTGGCTTTGTAGTATTTTGCGATAGCCCCCTTCTTTTCTTCCTCTCTGACAACCTTTATCGCGCCAGCCTTCGTCAGCTTTCTGATGTGGTAATAGACCTTCTGTTCGTGCAGCTTCAGTTTCTTGGCGACCTCCATGGGATACATTTCCTGCTCGCTGAGGAGTTGGAGAATCTTCCAGCTGAGTTTGTTCAAGACGGATTTGAGTTTTTCAGGGTCTTGGAAAACCGCTATCTCCTTAACCATTAATTGTGTGTCTTCGCCGCTGAGCAACCGTTTTTTCTTCATGCCCTCAACTGTGCCGATTGTTTTATAAATATTTTTTTAATGGTTGCTGACTACGGTTTTTTGGCTGTGTGCAGTAGATTTTGTGTAGTTTAATCCATCTACGTTTTTTCCCTTTTTTTGTATACATCTTCATAAAATTATCATTTATTCGTTTCTTTGGTTTTTTGGTTTCTAAACTAAAACTCTGTCCTAATCTGCCTTTCATTGCGGCTTAGATATTGAACGATAAATCCATAAAAGAATCCTGTCTTTTTCGTTTATGAACTAATAAGAAATTGATTAAATTATGAATGCGCGTCTTCAATAGCGATGCTGCTTCACACAGTTTAATTAACGGTTAATTTTATTAGATGCATCGAACGTAAAGAAAAATGGAATGCTGACCCTGACACTTAACGAATCGTTTACCGCCATCCTTTTTCAGCTCGCCCTAGGCGGCATCGGCGGATTCTTGATAGGTTACGCCCTAAGAAAAGTCTTCAAAGTTGCCTTGATTATCGGGGTGGTTATTTTTTCTCTAATAATCCTAGCTTACACAAATGTAATTAATGTAGATTACAGCGGGCTATCTGAATCGGCGTCAAGCATAGTCAACGCAATCAATCCGGCGTTAGACATGCTCACTCCCCTGTTTGCTCACATCCCCTTCATTGCCAGCCTTATCTGTGGTCTCTTTCTTGGGTTCAGAAGGGACTAATCTCTATCCTGCTGTTTTCTGTTCCTCAAGGATGTGTCTGCTCCTTCAGGTCGGCGGGTCTTTTCTGATGTATTTCTGCATTTCTTGCCATATGGCTTTTATGTCCGACACCTTTCCCACTATCGGATCCATTTTTTTGCTATACGTTTCGATGCGCAAGACGCCTCTCCTTCGAAATACCCCCACTTCGCCGTAATGCATTGTCCTGATGTCCTCGATTCTCTCTGCGATGATTCTGTCTTTTTTGACTAGAACTCCCCGTCGTCTGTGAAGCAGTATTCGCTGGTCAGTTATGTAAAAGAAAAAATTGTCGTCAAGGCTTTCAATCTTGCCGCTCTGGAATACTATTGATTCGTCGGGGTAAAGGAAGTCTGTGAGAACCAAGCTGCTCTCCTTCTTTTTTGTTTAGTTTCTGGACTCATATTTTTTGTGGTAAAGGTGTGTGGGGTGTGGTGTCTTGTGCTGATTGTTGAACCGCTATAAACGAGGCTATAACGGTACCTATACTGTAGGGGTACCGTAACAATAAACCCCTAAAAATTTTCTTATAATTCTAAAACATGAATCCTAAAAATGTTTATAGACGCTCATTCACTTTAACTAAAGCCGATACAACCCAAATTACCGTATCCCTGTTAAAATGTAAGCTCAAAAAAATGAGGAATTGATTATGTGTGGAATATTCGGATGCGTCCTAAGAACCGGCGAAGCCGCATCGACAATACATAAAGGCTTAAAGAAACTCGAGTATCGAGGCTACGACTCCGTCGGAATCGCAACCCTCCAAGGAAACAAGCTGTTCATAAAAAAGGATAGAGGAAAAATCGACAACGTTCACGCAATACACAACCTCGATGCTCTACCCGGAAGAATAGGAATAGGTCACACCAGATGGGCAACACACGGCGCACCCTACCAAGTTAACGCACATCCGCACACAGACTGCAACAACAAAATTGCTGTTGTTCACAACGGAATCATCGAAAACTTTGCTGAACTCAAAACCGAACTTGAAGAGTTAGGGCATACTTTCAGGTCAAAAACTGACACCGAGGTCATCGCGCACCTTGTTGAAGAAAAGTTGAAGGGAGACATGTCTCTTGTCGATGCTGTTCGCGAGACTGTGAAACAGTTAGACGGCTCTTACGCCCTCGCTGTTATCGCCGTTAAAGAACCTGACAAAATTGTTTGCGCCCGAAAAGAGAGCCCGCTTGTTCTTGGAGTAGCCGAAGACGGTCTCTACGTTGCATCTGACATTCCAGCCTTTCTCTCGGAGACAAACAAGTCTGTCGTCATTCACGACGGAGAGATTGTTGTTTTAAGCTATTCAGGATACGAAATCCGAAACATCGCTGACTGGAAAGTGGTCACCAGAGAACCTGAAACTATAGATTGGGCTCCAGAAATGGCTGAGAAACAGGGCTATCCACACTTCATGCTGAAGGAGATTCATGAGCAGCCTTTACGGTTAAAAAACACCCTCCGACTGCAGGACAAATACTTGGAGCTTATGACCACCTTCCTTGACCGTGCAGGAGAAGTTTTCTTGGTGGCATGCGGAACCTCATATCATGCGTGCTTGGCAGCGTCCTACATGTTCTCCAAGCTGTCCTTCTTGGCAACCCATCCTGTCATAGCCTCAGAGTTTGTTGAACAACACGGCAAATCAGTGAACATAGACAGCACCCTACTTGTAGTCAGCCAGTCCGGAGAGACCGCCGACACCTTAGACGCGGTTGAAAGCGCTAGGCTACGCGCAGCCACGGTTCTGGGACTCACAAACATTGTCGGCTCCACCTTGACCCGTGTGGCAAGAGTGTATATCTGTCAGCAGTCAGGTCCAGAGATAGGCGTGGCAGCGACCAAAACCTTCACTTCTCAGCTCTCTGTGCTCTCTCAACTTGCCATACGGCTCGCCAAGAAGAGAGGAAAGATTTCACATGTGGAGATTGAGGAAATCGAGGAGAAGCTTGAGCAGATACCAGACATCGTTGAGCGCGTTATACAAAGTCAAGAAGAAAAGGTGAAACAGTTAGCCAAGAAATACCGTGGCAAGCAAGCCTTCTTCTTCTTAGGACGGGGAATAAGTTCGTCTGTCGCCCTTGAGGGTAGACTGAAGCTCATGGAAATCGCCTACATTCCTTCAATGGCATATCCTGCAGGAGAAAGCAAGCACGGTCCCATCAGTCTAGTTGAGCCTGGGTTCCCTGTGATTTTCGTTTGCCCCAAAGATGGCACGCACAAAATGATAATCAGCAACATTATGGAGATGAAGGCTCGCGGAGCCTCCATAATCGTGATCATCGAGAAGGGCGATGAGGAGATAAAGAAGCTGGCTGACGATTACATAGAGATAGACACAGAGTTGCCTGAAGTCCTGTCTCCAATACCTTTTGTCACTCCGCTGCAGCTCTTCGCCTACTACATGGCAATCGAATGCAAACGCGACCCAGACATGCCCCGGAACTTGGCCAAATCCGTTACTGTGAAGTAGAGGATCAGCTCAAAAGAGTATGCCTTGGTTCATTCACGCAGGTCTTAAATAGCTCTTCGTGGTTCATTGGAGAAGTCTGTGGAGGCTGTTGATTCGTGAAGGCTGTTGGTCTCTTTTCTGGCGGCAAAGATTCGCTTTACGCTGTACATCTCGTCGAAAAGCAGGGCGTCACTGTTGACCATCTGCTAACTCTGCTTCCCAATCTTCCTTGGCCCTCCCCTCATGCGGAAAACATTGAAGCCCTAAAGATACTTGCGGAATCAATGGGGAAACAGTTGACAATTGTTGATTTTCAGAAAGAAGGCGCCTTCATTGATGCTCTCAAAAGCCTTGAAGTTGACGCATTGGTGGCTGGTGACATCAATGTTGAGGCGCATCTTGCTGGTCTCAAGGATGTTTGCAGCAAAACGGGTTTGGAGCTGCTTGAGCCAATCTATGGCAGAGACACGTCAGAGCTTTTCCATGAAATCTTCGGTTTAGGCTTCAAGGCGTTGATTACGGGTGTAAACCTGAAGGACTTGGGGGAGGAGTGGCTGGGCTTCACCATCAGCAAAGAGACGAGCAGCGAGTTTCTGTCAAAGATTGGAAGTGCTGACCCTTTGGGTGAAAACGGTGAGTTTCATACGTTGGTTCTTGAATGCCCCCTCTACTCGAAGCCGTTCAGGGTAAAGTCTGTGGAGAGGAAGGCTGCGAGGGGTATGGCTTATCTTCGTGTGTCGATTGTGTAAGTTTTTCTTTTGTTATTGTTTTTTGTGTGTTTTTTGGTTGTTTGGGTTGTTTTTGTAGGAACCCTTATATAGGTATAGGATGGATTATCCATCCTAGAAAAGGTGTGTACAAATGGATAAAACTCTCACATACATCATAGCAATTGTAGCAATCATCGCATTAGTTGTCTCAAGTTACGGATTTGTTGCATTTCAAGGACAAGTTGCTGACCTAGAAAACTCCACCACTGATCTAGAAGCCTCCATAAGCGACATCCAAGACACACTCACTGATATCCAGGATCAGATTGGTCAATACCAAAGCAACATCACTGAGTTAGAGGAAGAACTTAGCGGATTCAAAGAAATCACGCTGGTAGATGATTTGGGCAACGTGGTAGTATTAACTGAGCCTCCAGAGAGGATTGTGTCCTTGGCGCCAAGCAACACCGAAATCTTGTTTGCTGTTGGAGCAGGCGACAAAGTTGTGGGCGTCACAGACGTTTGTGACTATCCCTACGATTTTTCTGCTTGGATCGAAGCTGGAAACATGAGCAGCATCGGAAACTATTGGCAACCCGCAGTGGAGCCAATTATTGCTCTTGACCCTGACCTTGTCTTTGCTTCTACTGCAAGCGAAGAGGCTGCTGCGACTCTGCGAAACCTCGGATACAAGGTGCTGATAGTGGAACCGAGAACAATTAATGGTGTTCTTGAAGCTATTCTTCTGGTGGGCAGGGCAACTGGTAATCACGTTGAAGCTGGCGAACTGGTGAGTGAACTCAGACAGAGGATGGACGCTGTAGTCAACACTGCATCACAGGCAGACTCGATTCCAAAAGTGTACCATGAAGTTTGGGGACCCGACATCCAGAGTGCAGGTCCAGGAACCTTCATTGACGAACTGATAACTTTGGCTGGTGGCGAAAACATCTTCCATGATGCAGTCACTTCGTTTCCAATTGTCAGCTCAGAAACTGTCATCGAAAAGAACCCTGACGTAATCATCTTCCCTAACATGTATATGGGTCTTTTACCTTGGGGAACCTACGACGACATAGCCAGTAGGCCAGGATGGAACTCTATAACCGCTATCAAGAACCACAACTTCTACATAATCGACGCAAGCATAATCTCTAGGTCTGGTCCACGACTCGTTGACGCACTAGAAGAACTGGCAG